>JBPCLN010000024.1:0-10521 GCA_051003235.1 Chloroflexota bacterium
ATGACCCAGATCGACTACGAGGAGACGGCGTTGCTCCAACTGCACTATCAGTCCGGCGCTGTCGCCAGCCTCTTCGAGAGCATCGCCTCCCCGGTTGGCTGCTTCCGCGGCCACATCATCGCCGAACGGGGCACACTGAGTTTCGACCACGGCGAAGGCACGCTCAGCTACAAAGTGGGGGACAGCAAGCAAGAGACGGTATCGGAAAAGGTCGGGCCGAAGGACCGCGAAAATGGCTACCTGCGCGAGTTGCGCAGCTTCACGGAGTGGGTGCTCTACGACCGGACGCCGTTGCTGACCGCCCAGGAGGGCCGGGCCGCCATCGCTGTGGTGGAGGCAGCCTATGCCTCGGCCCAGAGCGGGCAGTCGGTGGAGATCCTGACGGCATGAGCGACACTACGCTTCCCGAAATCTACCTTAATACCTGGAACTTTCGCGGATACCCATTCGAACGCGCCGTCCGCAAGGCCAAGGAATTCGGCTACGACGGCATTGAGATCTGGTCGGGCCATTACCAGGTCGAGACCGTGGAGACGACGCTGGCGGAGGCCCAGCGCCTTGGCCGCGACCTCGGGATCACCGTGCCCGTGCTCAACCTCAGCGGCAATGTCATCGACGCCGACCGCACGGCCCGCGATGCCCGCGTGCGACGAATTGCCGAGATCATCGCCCGTTGCCCGGACTTCGGCATCCGCATCGTCAACGGCTATGCCGGCAGCATCATCGTCGACCGCAACGACTGGGGCAAGAACGGCTCGGTCGCCGCCTCGGCGGAACACTACGACCGCGCGACCGAGGCCTACCAGGCGCTCGGCGCCGCCGCCCAGCGCGCGGGTCTGCTGCTGACACTGGAGGTCCACATGAACACGATCCACGACACGGCCGCCAGTGCCGCCCGTCTGCTCGACCGGATCGATTCGCCGGCGGTGCGCGCGAACTTCGACGCCGGCAATATGTACGGCACCTCCAGTGCGGAGAAAGCGACGGACGCCATCGCCATCCTCGGGTCGCGCATCGCCTACGCCCACGTCAAGAACGCCCGCCGCGACCCCGGCCGGCCCGCCGGCATCGACTACCACTACGACCTGCCCGGCGGCGATCTGGACTACTACGCCATCACGCGGGCGCTCCAGCAGAGCGGCTTTCGCGGCCCCTACGCCATCGAATACTCCGGCGCCGGCGATCGGGCGGTGGTGACGCGCAACGACCTGCGCTACCTCCGCGAGATCCTGGCGGAAGTCGCCGCCGAAGCGCCGGAACACACCGCGAGCCCGCAGAACGCGCTGCACCGGGAGCCGGTGTAGCGGTAGCTCAAGAGGGATTGGTCAAATGGTCGTCCGTTCGATTTCGGCCGTCGGCGCAAATTCTCATCTAGCAGCCTGATGGCCCAGTGGGTATACCTATGGGAGGGTTCGAGCCGCGCCGGCCCGGTCGGTGTAGTGCTGTAGCCGGACGCAAAGTAGAGAGAGATGTCCATGCCTTCAGCCGACGCCACCTGGGTTCCGGAGGACGTGCCGCTTGACATACCAAAGGCGGCCCGGATGTACGACTACTATCTCGGCGGCTCCTACAACTTCGCCATAGATCGCGAAACCGCCGAGCAAGCGATCCGCATCTACCCGGAGTTCCCGCTCATCATGCGCGCCAACCGCGCCTTCCTCCGACGTGCCGTTACCTTTCTCGCCCAGCAAGGGACCGATCAGTTCCTCGACATCGGTTCCGGCATCCCCACCGTCGGCAGCGTCCACGAAGTCGCCCAGCGCATCAACCCCGCCGCCCGGGTAGTTTACGTCGACATCGACCCGATCGCCGTCGCCCATAGCGCCGGGATCCTCCAGGGGAATCCGAACGCCATCGTCGTCGGGGCCGACGCGCGGCGTCCTGAGCAGGCCCTGAGCAGGCCCTGAGCCACCCCGACGTCCGGCGTATGATCGACTTCGACCGGCGCGTCGCCGTACTTCTGGTGTTCGTCCTGCACTTTATCGGTGACGACGCCACCGCCTCCCATATCCTCACGACCCTCCGGGAAGCAATGGCGCCGGGCAGTTACCTCGTCCTTTCGCATGGCACCGCCGAGGGCGTCCCCCCGTCCAGCTTGAGCAACTCGTCCGCCTGTACCAGCGCAGCACCAGTCCCTGGTCGTCCCGCTCGCGCCACCAGGTGGAACAGCTCTTCTGCGGTCTGGACCTCGTCGAATCGGGCGTCGTCTTCACGCCGCTCTGACCTCCGGAGAGCACCCACGATCGGTACGCCGACCATCGAGCTGAGCTCCAGCTACGCCGGCGTCGGCCGCAAACCGTGAGCAACGGCGGGCGCGAGGCCACCGAAGTATCCCAGCGAACAAGCCCGCCGGCGGTGCACACGCCGGTGATCACTGCGCTCCGAAGGCACTTCCGCGCCAACCGCAACGAGATCGCTGACCAATGGCAAGGGGCGCTCGCCCCCACCAGCTTCGTCCCCTTCGGCTGGCAGGAGGTCGGCGATCGCCTGGTTGCGCTCGTCGAGCGAGTGCTTGACACACTCTGCGCCGAGCCGTTTGATCGGCGGCAAGCGGACGCCATCGGGACCGACCTCGCCCTGCTGCACTACATCCATCCCGATGCGCTCAGTGCTACCGAGGAGGTGCTCGGCGCGGCGATCGTGGCCGGCCTCAGCCCGGTCCAGGTCGTGGCCGTCCAGCCCCGTCTCACGGCGCTGCTCGGGGGAATCGCGGCCGGCTTCCTCCGTCAGGTACACGACCAAACCCTCGCCGAACAAGAGGCGATCCGCGCCGTCTTCGCGGAAGCCGCCATCGGTATCGGCCTCGCCGATCTCGAGGGGCGGATCACCGATGTCCTGCACCGCGAAGAAGTCCCCGCCGCCTGGGCCATGTATGGTGAGATGATGGCCGGCCAGCGCCGAATCTATCACGCGGAACAGCGTCACCTCCGCAAGGACGGCCGGCTGCTCTGGTGCGACCTCACCGTCTCCATCGTGCACGACGCCGCCGGCACCCGGCCGCTCGGCTGCCTCTTCGCCTTCCGCGACGTGACACGGGAGCGGGAGGTGGACCGCATGAAATCGGAGTTTGTCGCGCTGGTCTCCCACGAACTGCGGACGCCGCTCACCTCCATCAAGGGCTATGTGGACCTATTGCTCGCCGGCAACGTCGGCGAACTAGCCGGGGAGCAGCGCGAATTCCTGGAGATCGTCGTCCACAATGCCGATCGCCTGACGGCGCTGATCGACGACCTCCTGGACCTCGCGCGGATCGAGTCCGGCCGGATCGACCTGACGCGGACGCCGCTGGACCTGGGACGCCTGCTCTCGGACCTCGGCGCTGCCTTCCACCTCCAGATCGAGAGCAGGGAGCAGCGCCTCGTGGTGGACCTCGCGCCCGACCTGCCCGCCGTGTGGGGCGACGCGGCGCGGGTGGCCCAGATCCTCACCAATCTGCTCTCCAACGCCCACAAATACACGCCGGCCGGCGGCGTGATCACCGTTGTCGCGCGCCCGGACGGCGCGATGGTCCGCATCGAGGTACGCGACACCGGCATTGGCATGACGGCGGACGAGCAGAGCCAGCTCTTCACGCGCATCTTTCGCGCCAAAAATCGCGCCACCCAGGAGGCGGGGGGGACCGGCCTCGGCCTGGCAATCACGCGCTCACTGGTGCAATTGCACGGTGGGTGGATTGACGTCGCCAGCGCCCTCGGCCAGGTCTCGACCTTTACGGTCACCCTGCCGTCGCTGGCCCGTCCGGCGGAGGCTCCGTCGGTGCTGTCGCCGCCCCGACCGGGCGGACGCGTATTAGTCGTGGATGACGAGCCGGAAATTGGTCTGCTCTTACGCCGCTACTTGGAGCGCGCCGGCTATACCGTGGCCGAGGCCCACAGCACCGACGCGGCGCTACGCCTGGCGCGCAGTGAGCAACCCGCCCTGATCACGTTGGACATCCGCATGCCGGACGCCGACGGCTTCACCGCCCTGGAGTGGCTCAAAGGCGACCCCACCACCGCCAATATCCCGGTCGTCTTGATCTCGGTGCTGAAGGACAGCGGCCGCGGCCGGCTGCTCGGAGCGGTAGACCACGTCGCGAAGCCCGTCGAGGAGCGGGTTTTGCTGGAGCGCGTGGCGGCAGCGCTGGCCGGCGCGAGCCGGCGCCTGGTGCTGGTGGCCGACGACGACGCCGACGCGCGCCAGTTGCTTGCCCACCTGCTGCGCCGGCAGGGTTACGACGTGGTGGAAGCGGCTGACGGCGCCGAGGCGGTGGCGCTGGTCCACGCTCGGCGGCCGGACCTCGCGCTGCTGGACGTGCGTATGCCGGGGACCGACGGCTTCGCGGCGCTCGCTGCGTTGCGGAGCGACCCGGCCACCCGCGATCTGCCGGTGATTATGTTGACGGCAAGCCCGGGAACGCTGGCGGAAGGGCGCCCCGAGGCTGAACGGCTGGGGGGCGTGCGGCTGGTGGCCAAGCCGAGCAGCGCCGAGGAACTCGCGGCCACCATCGGCGCCGCCTTTGCATCGGACGAACCAGGCAGCCGCCGCCAACAAGCGCTCCCCAGCGGGCAGCCGGCGGCGCACCGAAACCGCCCCACTCTGGACCGCCTGGTTGGCCTGGGTTATGCGACACGGCACCAAGCGGACACCACCATCGTCTACTGAACAGTTGCCCACACCGGCAAGACGAGGTCGAAGGCGCCCCGGCGAACGGCCGCTCCGCCAGCGGAGCAGAAGCAGGGGAACGGACATGCTGACCAACAACCAGTGGAATGACAGCACGATCGCCGCGTTACGCCTGGCGGAACTGCGCGCTGTCAATGAGCAATTGCTCCTAACCGCCCTGCGGGAGCAGGAGCTGGCGGAGCAGTACCAGCGTCACACGCAGGCATTGCAAGCACGCAACGAGCGCTGGCAGTTGGCGTTGGCGGCGGGAAGCCTCGACGTCTGGGAACTCGACCTCACCGAGACTGTCCCACCGTCCATGGCGGCTGGTCGTGCCAATGTCGATCCGGCGTCGGCGGTCGAGCGCATGTACGCCGGCCTCCCGGAACAAATCTATCTTGACGACCGGACTGGGGTGCGTGCCGCTATTGAGCAGTCTATTGCCACGGGCACTGACTACGCGGCCGACTACCGGGTCGTGCGTGCCGATGGCAGCATCCGTTGGATGGCGGCGCGGGGCCGGCCCGCCTATGCCGCCGATGGGACGCCGCTGCGGCTGCTCGGCACTACCCTCGACGTGACGGAACAAAAACAGCACGAAGCCGCCCTGACTCAAAAGTACGAGGAGCAGCACATTCGCCGCCACGTCGGGCAGCTGGCCGCCGAACGCGCCGCGGTGTTGGACCAGATCGCCGAAGGCATGGTCATTGCCGACGCCAACGGGCGCATCACCTTCAGCAATGCCACCGGCCGTCGGCTGCTCGGCTTACCGCCAGGAGGCGACGTGGCTTCCGACAACGTCCTCGCTCCGCCCGCCGACCCCTTCTTACTCGAACAGCTAGCCCAGGTGGTCCGCACCGGTGAACGTATTCAGACCTTCCGGCGGCATATGCAGCCTGCGGACGACAGGGCGGTGGTGGTGGACAGCGCGATCACTCCGCTCTTCGGCCCGGCGGGCCGGCGGTTGGGGGCACTCCTGACCCTGCGCGACGTGACGGTGGAAGCGGCGCTGGCGCGGCAGAAGGATGACTTCCTGGCGGCCGTAGCTCACGACCTGCTGAGTCCCTTGACCACCATTCAAGGCTGCACGCAGGAGCTCCGCCAGCGTGTGACCCAGACCGTCGCAGCGGACAGCACGCCCTGGCTGGCGGATCTGGGGCGGATTGATGGCACCGTAGCTCACATGCGCCGCGTGCTCGACGCCCTGCTCAATCTCAGCCGGTTGCAACTCGGCCCCGAATTGCAGTTGCGGCGCACCCCCACCGATCTGGTCGCCCTCACCCGGCGCGTCATGGACGACTACAAGCACCGCACCACCGAGCATGCGCTGATATTGGAGACGACGGAAGAGACCATCGTCGGCTGGTGGGATGTTGACTGCCTGGAGCGGGTTGTCGCCAACCTTTTGAGTAACGCGATCACGTTCAGTCCGCTGGGCGGACCGATCACGGTGCAGCTGCGGCAGGCGCACGACCGGAGCAGCCGTTGGGCGCTGTTGGCGGTCCAAGATCGGGGTATCGGCATCCCGGCGGCGGCCCTGGCCCAATTGGTTGAGCGATTCCGAACTCGCAGCAACGTGTCCGGCCGCGTCCCCGGCGGCGGTATGGGCCTGGCCAGAGTGCAGCAGATCGTCGCCGAGCACGATGGCAGCATCTCCGTGGCCAGCACTGATGGCCAGGGCAGCACCTTCACGCTCCGGCTACCGCTCGCCGTTCCGGCGAGCGCTGCACCTGCCAAGGCCTGACCTCTGGCTGCCCGGCGAGGTCAGCGCCGGAGCGTTGGGACAAAATCGGATTTGCGATCCTGATGAAACGTGGCTTATGTCGCCGATGCCGGGAGCTACCTCAGCCGAGGAACTCGCGCACACTGGCCACCAGACGGTCGAGCTCGTCTTCGTCGTTGAAAAGGGCGCAAGAGACCCGAATCTGCTCGGAACCCGGACCGAGCGTGCGGGGGAATAGCCGGCTCGCCTCGAACTGCTGCTGCAATGCGGTCTCATCGCGCCCGGGGAGACGGAAGGTGACGAGACCGCTGGACTGCTCCCAAGCCCGCGGCGTGCGCAACTCCAGGCCACACAGTGCGGTGAGCTGCTGCTTGAGGTAGTCGGTAAGCGCTGCGATGCGCTGGGCGACGGTATCCCAGCCCAACTCGTCAAACCAGTCCAGCGCCCAGTTGATGCCGGCATGCACGGCAAAGCCACGGGTGCCGAACTCGAAGCGCCGACCGTCGGGCTGCAGGATGGCCTCGTCGGCACTGAACCGCTGGAAGGCGCCGGCGCCGACATAGGCGGGAGCGAGCCGTTCCATCAGTTCGCGACGGCCGTAGAGGAAGCCGCTGCCTTTGGGGCCGCCCAGCCACTTATGGGTATTGCTGGTCAAGAAGTCGCAACCGATCTCCTGAACGTCAATGGGCATTACAGCGAAGGACTGGGCCCCGTCCACCAGTGACAACGCGCCGTGGCCGCGGGCGAGCGCGCAGATTTCGCGGACCGGCAGGCGCGTGCCGGTCGGTGACATCACCTGACTCGTGCCGATCAGCCGGGTACGCGGTGTAATCAGCGCCCGAATCGCCGCCAGGCTGGCCGCGGGATCGTGGTGTACGGCGAAGTGTCGGACGATCAGGCCGCGGCGCTGGGCAAGATAGTGCCAGGGGTAACGCATGGCCGGGTGCTCCTGGTCGGAGATGATGATCTCGTCCCCCGGCGACCACTCCCAGCCCGCCGCGACGTAGGCAACGCCATCGGTGGCATTGCCGGTGAGGGCGATCTCCTCGTCGGCGGCGCCGATTCGCGCAGCGACCCGCTGGCGGGCCCGGCAGATCGCTTCGGGAAAGCCGGCCATACCGGACATGCCGCGTTGCTCGAAGCGAGCGACATCTTCCAGATGGCGCCTTGATACCGATTCGGCCATGAGGCCGTAGGTGCCGGTATTGAAGTAGGCGAGCTCCTGCAAGAGCGGGTAGGCGGCGCGCACCGCGGCCACATCGAAGGAAGACACCGCCATCGACTGTTCAGCGTTCCCTTCCCGGCGCTTGTCGCCGCACGGCGCCGGCCATGGCCGTCACGATGCGCTCGAGCAAGGCGGCGGAGGTGGCAAAGTTAAACCGGACGAAGCCCTGCCCCGGCGCCCCAAAGTTGGCGCCCTCGCTCAGGGCAACCTGGGCGTGTTCGAGGAAAAAGGCCGCGGGATGCTCGAGACCCAGGGGCCGACAGTCCAGCCAGGCGAGATAGGTTCCCTCGGGTGGCCGATAGCGAACGTCGGGCAGGAAGGTGGCCAGCAACTCTCCCAGGCGACGACGATTGCAATCGAGGTAGGCGATGGTCGCAGCGAGCCACCCCCCGCCGGACTGATAGGCCGCCAGATTGGCGGCGATGCCCAGCGTGTTGGCGCCGGGACGCCGCAGCCCGGGGATGCGGTTCCAGCTCTCGTCGTCCGCCGGGTTGGTGAGGACGATCTGGGCGCACTTGAGGCCGGGGACATTCCACCCCTTGGAAGCGGACATTAAGGTCACGGAGTGCGCGGCCGCCGCCGGCGAGACCGCGGCGTACGGCGTATAGACGGTTCCCGGATAGACCAGAGGGCTATGCACCTCGTCGGCGATCACCCGCGCACCATGGGCCTGGACAACTTGCGCGAGCCGCTTGAGTTCGCCACGCGAGAAGACCCGGCCAAGTGGGTTATGGGGGTTACAGACGATCAGCGTTCGCGCGCCACCGGCGAAGGCCTGTTCGATGCCGGCCAGATCGAAACGGTGCTGCCCCTCCTGGTCGAGCATTGGCACTTCCACCACCGGTCGATCGCCGAGTCGCGCAATGGTGAAGAAGGGCGGATAGGCAGGGGTGGTGATGACCACCGCGCTCCCAGGCGGCGCGAAGGCCTCGATCGCGAGGGCGAGGCCGGTCAGCACATCGGGGAGGAGGTGGACCCGCGCTGCATCGACGTGCAAGCCGGCGCCGGCCAGCCAGGCGGCGCTGGCGTCGGGAAGGCCGGTGGCACTGGCCTCCGGTGGATAGCCGACGAAGTTCCGTGACAGCGCCTCCGCCAGCGCCTGGTGGATCGGCGGAGCGAGCGGGAAGTCCATTTCCGCCACCCAGGCCGCCAGTACCTCCTCGCCATAGCGCTGCCACTTGGCGTTGCCGCGCGACCGTAGTTCCTTGATGCGGACGTCATCGTACGATGACCACCCCTGCGGGACCGACACCTGACCTCCTCGTCTATCCTGGTGATGCGACCACGACCTGCGCCGACGCCACCCGGAATGATACGGTGCGGACCCCGACTCTGTGGCCAGAGTTCCTTGCAGCTTGGTGTTGCCCTACAATCTGCGGTTTCGCAGAACCGGGCGGCGATTGACACGCCGCACCGTTGGTATTTACTTTGGACACGCATCTGGTGTCAAGCCCTCCGTCATTCTGGTCTGAGCAGAGGAGGCAATGATGAGCAGCGGTCTGCTCCGCTACCTGTTGGGGCGCATCCTGGGGCTGCTGTTTGTCATTTTTGCGGTCGCACTGTTTACCTTCGTCCTGAGCGTTCGTTACCACCTGTTGCCCACCGGCGGCCGGGGTTCGCCGCGGCAGATCATCATGCCGGTGATCGCCTACGCCTTGGGTCCGCTGGCGGTCGTCGCTCCCTACACTCGCACCAGTATGGCGGGCCGTCCAGGAGCCAGGACGCGTGGTGAGCGGACAGATTGTGTTTCAAGGCAAGGATGTTTTACGGCTGTCTGAACGGAGCATGCACCACGTGCGCGGCCGCCGCATCCTCATGATTCCCCAGGATCCGCTCACGGCGCTCAACCCGCGCCAGACGATCGCCGGCATCATCACCGAGCCGTTGCGGATCCACGGTATGTCCTCGAAGCGGGAACGTCTCGCCCGGGCGCAAGAGTTGTTGGGGCTGGTCGGCGTTGCGGCGAACGCGCTGGAACGCTATCCGCACGAATTTAGCGGCGGCCAACGTCAGCGCATCGGGATCGCCCGCGCCCTTGCCTCCAACCCGGCCTTTGTCGTGCTCGATGAACCGGTGTCGGCGCTCGACGTATCGATTCAATCCCAAATTCTGCATTTGCTCCTGGATCTCCAACAACAATTCGGTCTGACCTATCTGTTCCGGCAGCCCATCCATCCGTACACCCAGGCCCTGCTTTCCGCCGTGCCATATCCCGACCCGGAAATCGAACGGACGCATCAGCGCATCATCCTGCATGGCGAGGTGCCCAGCCCGGTCCATCCGCCCTCCGGCTGTCGCTTCCACACGTGCTGCCCAATCGCCAGCGACCGCTGCCGCACCGAGGTTCCGGCCCTGCGCCGCCTGGCCTCCGGCCACGACGTGGCCTGCCACTACGCGGAATCGAGCCAGGCAAAAATGGCAGCAGCAGTACCCGCCGGCGTGCTATCCTTGCCCTGACAACGAAGGGTCGGCATCATGATCCGGGATGTGCACTGCGACCTGGAGATCGCGTGCGTGAGCACGTTTCCGCCCCGGGCGTGCGGCATTGGCACCTTCACCCGTGATCTGGTCCAGGGCTTGCGCGCGTTACCTCAACCCGTTGGTGCGGTCATTGCCGCCATCAACGGCGACGGCGAACACTATGACTATGCACCCATCGTGCGTGTGCAGATGGAAGAGGGGGATCCGGCGTCGTATGTGGCAGCGGCGCGCCGGCTGAACCGCATGCGACGGGTGGAGGTTGTGAGCCTGCAGCACGAGTTCGGCAAGTACGGGGTTTGGTGCGAAGACGTTACCTATGAAGACTATGTCGCGCCGATGCTGGCGGCGTTCGACAAACCCGTGGTCGTCACCCTGCACACTGTCATGCCCGCTCCCCGTGCCGGCGCGCGCGAGGCTGTGCAGGCGATGGCGGAACATGCGGCGGCGA
>JBPCLN010000025.1:0-51807 GCA_051003235.1 Chloroflexota bacterium
AGCGGCGGGTGGGTGTGGGGTGTGGGCCCCCCTCCCCCCCCCCCCACCCCCCCTATTTCACGGCGGTGGGCACAACGACTGCACCTTGCCGTAGCCGGGCGTGGCGCCGCAGTCGTGGCTGCTCTGCAGCCCGGCCCCTCCCGTCAGTCCTGCCGACGGCAGACCGTCCGGATTGGCTTCCCAGGCGAATCGCTGACCATTGAGCCGCTCCTGCAGCCCATTCGGCCCGTTCACCCAGGTGTGGTAGCCGTTCGTGAGGGCCGTCCAGTTATCCAACCTACGCCAGACCAGCAGACCGCCGGAGGTGTGCTGGAGTGTATCCCCGTTGACGGGGTTAAAAGCCTCATTGTCCAGGCAGTGCCCCACTTGTGCTGGTAACAGCGCCTCCAGGGTGGCAAACCCCAGGACAAACGTACAGCCGTCCGCGCGGACGGGTTCCGCTCCTGTTATGATCGCCGACACGAGCAAGGCCACCACTGCAGCGACAAACGACCCACCGCGTGCCATTGCACTCATCCTCCTTTCCACGGTCATTGCACATTTGGAGAGTATCTCCTCCGCACAATAACGTGACGAGCAGCCTCCTTGTTCCGGCATCATCTATGCTCGTAGTATCCCTGATCTTGCTGTGCGCTCGCTACCGGTTTGGCCGGGCGGCGGCGTGGAAAGGAATGCATGCAATGGCAGCCGGAGCCTCTGTTAACAGGACCGCCCGTTCGGCAGAAGGGGGGGCGCGCTCAACTGCGAATAGTCCTGGCTTCCGCCTGTTGGAGCGCTGCGGCATCGCTACTCGTGGCATCGTGTACATCCTGATCGGGATCTTGACAGCGCAGGCCGCCTTTGGCCGTGGCGGGGCAGTGGCCGATCAAGCCCAGGCATTGAAGACGATTTATGGGGAGCCGCACGGGCGGGTATTGCTCGCCATTATTACTATTGGTCTGTTCGGCTACGCGCTGTACTGCTTTGTCAAGGCGTTCCTCGACACCGAAGGACACGGTACCGATGCGAAGGGCGCGGCCGCACGCGTCGGCTATGCCGTTGCCGGCATCTCCTATGGCGCTCTGGCCTGGGGAGCATTTCAGTTCATTCGGGGCACTGCCGCCAGCCTGAAAGGCTCGAATGCGAGCACCCAGCAACACACCGCTCAAGCGCTCAATTTGCCTTTCGGGCGGGAGTTGGTCGTCATAATTGGCCTGATCGTCCTGATAGTCGCCGCTTCCCAGTGTTACCGCGCCTATACCGCGAACTTCCAAAAGCATCTCGCTCTTGAACGGCTACGAGCCGAGGCGAAGCGCTGGGTGATCTATCTTGGCCGCTTCGGCTACGCGGCGCGGGGCGTCATCTTTGCCATCATCGGCCTGTTCCTTGTAGTGGCCGGACTGCACCGCAGCGCCGCCGCCGCCAAGGGCGTCAGCGGCGCGCTGCAAGAGGTGTTAGCCCAGCCGTATGGGCACCTCCTGGCGGGCGTCGTCGCCCTCGGCTTTGTGGCCTTCGGAGCCTATTCGCTCGCCGAAGCTCGGTACCGAAAGCTAGGTCGAGCGTAGGCGCGCTAGCGTCCGGTAAGTGCCGGCAGTTCCGCGCTTGTCAGCACTTCGTCGATCAGGCCGTACTCTTTCGCTTGCTCGGCGTTCATCCAGAAATCGCGGTCGAAGTCGCGTGCAATCCGCTCCAGGGGCTGACCGGTGTGCCGAACAAAGATGCCGCGCACGACGCTTTGCATGCGGATGATCTCTCGCGCCGCGATCTCCATGTCGCTGGCGGCGCCTTCGATGCCACTCGCCGCCTGGTGCATGTGGATGGTGGCATTGGGCAGGGCGAAGCGCTTCCCTGCCGTCCCTCCCGTGAGCAGTAGCGTCCCCATCGAGGCGGTCAACCCTACGGCGTAGGTGCAAACGGCGGGCTTGATCTGTTGCATCGTGTCGTAGATCGCCAGGCCGGCGTGGATAGATCCCCCTGGCGACATAATGTAGACATGGATATCCCGATCGGCGTCTTCGCTGGCGAGGTGGATCAGTTCGGCCACGATCAGGCTGGCCATATTCGGCTCGACCTGGGAATTGACCATAATGATGCGGTCCTTCAGCAACCGCGAGAAAATGTCGTAGGCGCGCTCGCCGCGGTTGGTCTGCTCGACGACCATGGGAACGAGCAGTTGGGGGGCCACCGGCTGATCGAACATACCTCATACCTCCTTGAGCACAACAATGTGACGGTGGACGTACCCACCATGCCTTGCGGTGACTTGCTACGGCTCCACGCGGACGAACAGGTAGTCCAGATTGCTGCTTCCGCCCGTCCCGGACCGTGGCAGGACACTGACGAGCAACCAGCCTTCCTTGCCCAGGGCGTTCAGGCGGTGTTCGTCCAGCCGGCTTTCGCGGTCCTGAGCGACCGTGACGACGCGATAGGCAAACTGGGCCGATTTGGCCGGACTGAAGACCACCGGAACGGTAAAGTGATGGTGCGCCTGCTGCTCCGGTTGATGCAGGGAATAGGCGTTGATGCCGCTCATATGATGGCCTCCTCATTTCGCCGTCAACACCTTGCACCGTACCTGCTGTTGGCGTAGAATGGAAGCAGAAAACGATGCCCTTAGCATAGATCGGGCGAATCGATGCTGGGAGCACGGGTTGGGAGCGTTGACCGATGGTGGATTTGCAAGAGACCGTGGGAACCGTGATCCGTCGCGAGCGGCAGGAGCGGCGACTGACGATGAAGGAGCTAGCGGCGCGTTCGGCGCTCTCCGAGGTCTATCTGAGCGAGATTGAACGCGGCAAGAAGTATCCGTCGGCCCTGGTGCTGGAACGGTTGGCGGAGGCCCTTGGCCTGGACGTGGCCGAACTGCTGGAGTTCGTTGCCGAATCAATGCGCGAAGCAGCCCATCCGAAGATGACCCGCGCGGCCGAATCATTGCGCGAGGCGGCCCACCCGACGATGACCCGCGCGATCGGTTTCACCGTGCCGGATCGGGGCGAAGCGCCGCCCCGCGTGGTGGTCAAGCGCCTCGCGCAAGCGTTAGGTGCAGAAGACGTCACAATGATGGCCGAGTTAGGGGCTTTTTTCATGTCCCGGCGGAGCGGCGGCACGGGGGAGTAGCGGCTAACGACCGCTCAATCAGTGGCCACGGCATAGCCGGTGGCATCCGGCTCGATCAGGTGCAGCAGGGCTTCGCCTTCCGCCTCGAGCGCCTCGCGGTTCGCCGGTTGCATGGCGGCAAAAGGGGAGAGGCGTAGCGTCGCCTCCCCACGCCGGCGCGCGACATCCCAGGCGCCGGCGACGACGCCGTCCAGCAAGAAGGTCGGCAAGACATCGCCGTTGATCCGGATCACCGTTTTGCGGTAGGCTTCGGGCAGGATGCGCGTGCGATCCTGGTAGGCCAGGAGGAGGTTATCCCACTTCGGCAGGAAGCGTACCGGGGCGGGCGTAGCCGCCGGCGGACGAGGCGCGTCGATAAGGTCGTAGAGCAGGCGGCCCTCGTGGTCCCTGAATGTTACAAGTTCCGGCGCTAGCGCGTGCAGAGCCGGAGTCAGTCGTACCAGTGGTTGGCCGCTCCAACTCGCAATATCAGCGCGGCTGGCCGGCCCGAACGCACCCAGGTAACGCCGCACCAGATGGACGTACCCTGCGCTGGTCTCGGCTTCGACAGCATCCGGCAGCCAGTGGCGAACCGGCGCAAAACGCGGCGAGCCGTGGGAGCGCCAGAGGCCGCCGGGCGGCACATGGACCAGATCGCCGTACTCGCCCATAATTCGCCAGCGTTCCCAGCGCGACCCTTCGACGGTCGGCGCCTGGTCGGCCAGGAAGGCCAGGATCTCTTCGCGGGTCCGCGGCTGCTCGGTCGCAAACAAGATAATCTCTTCACGCAACCGTTCGGTATTGATCCCCTGTCCGCGGGCCTTGGCCGTCCAGGTTGCGTGTCCCGGATTGCGCGTTGCCGCGACATACCGCGGAAACTCCTGCGCGCTCACCAGATGCAGCGTGCCGCGCATCAGGGTCGCTTTGACGACGCGACGCTCACCCAGCGCGCGCTCCAGGTCGGCCAGCTGGAAGTTCCGGAGGCGGGACCAGAGCGCGATATAGGGCGAGGGCGACCACTGCGCTTGCAGGCCGGCCAGGCACTCGAGGGCAGACACGGCAGATCTCTCGACTCGTGTCAGGAGCATCTGACGCGCCAGGGTCGCCCGGTTGAGTTCGCGGAGTGTCACCGGCGGAGAGGTGGCGGATGATTTGCCGGACTGCATTGATGCCCTCCGCGTACGTCCGCTAATACCAGCGGTACTCCAACGCAGGCGCAGCGTACCCGGACCCTTCTGCTGAACCGCTGTTCGGCCGCGGTGGCACAGCCTTTACCGCGTCGGGTATGTTGGCGTAGGATACAGGCACGGCACGTCTGCCGACGGGGCGCTGTGTGTTGCCAAGGCTCGCACGAGGTTGTTATGGAAATGCTCAACGGCAAGGTTGCGCTGGTGACGGGTGGCGCCCGCGGCATCGGCGCGGCCTGTGCCTTAACGTTGGCCGAGGCCGGCGCCGATATAGTCATCAACGATATCGCCCACCTGGAGGAAGCGGAGGCCCTTCGTGACCAGATTACGGGCCTGGGTCGGCGCGCCATCGTGCATCAGGCCGACGTTTCCGACCGAAACGCCGTAGAAGCGATGATTGCTTCGACGGTACAGCGTTTCGGACGCCTTGATATCGCCGTTGCCAACGCCTATCGCTCAATCCGGCAGCCCTTTCTGGAGGTGACGCCGGAGGCGATGGCGGCGACCTTCGCCGTAACCTACTGGGGCGTTTTCCACACGCTGCAAGTGGCGGCGCGGGCCATGGTGGCGCAGGGTGATGGCGGACGCCTGATCGTCATCAGTTCGATCCACGCCGAGCAGCCGTTCGCTCAGTCGACTGCCTACAACGCCGCCAAGGCCGCGGCGGTCCACATGGCGCGCACGGCCGCCAACGAGCTGGCGCCGCACCGCATCACCGTCAACTGCATCGCGCCCGGCTGGATTGACACGCCCGGCGAGCGGACCTATACCAGCGATGCCGAGATTGAGGCCGCCGGCCGCGCGCTCCCCTGGGGCCGCCTCGGCCGGCCAGCCGAAATCGGCGCTATCGCCGCCTTTCTCGCCTCCGAGCATGCGGAGTTCATCAGCGGCGCTTTCATCCGCGCCGATGGCGCCCAGATGGTGGCGATGGGAAGTTAACCAGAAGATCGCCCAGCGTAAAGAGCAGAAGACTGGAGTTCTCGGCCGTCTCGACTGCTCGAGTAAAGCCATTCCTGGAAAAGAGCACCAACTGGCAATCATCAGCGACGTTGGGAAGCAGTGCCACACGGCGTTGCAGCGTGTGCAACACGTCCAAGCCAACGCGATCTTTGGTCCATTTCACCTCCGCTGCCAGTGTCACTCTACCCTGTGCATGGCCAACGATCTCCAATTCCTCATCGGCGCGCCACCAGACGCCCAGTTCGCCCATTTGCTCTATCCACCGATCAGGATGCAGCCGGATGAACTGGCGGCACAATTCTTCAAAGCGTGGTCCCATATAGTCATCCAGCAACGGCACGATCCTGGTGCGCCATACGTACTCGGGCTGCCGTTGCTCCAGGCTGGAGCGGTTAGGCAGGACAAAGCGGAACCAGAAGGTGAGATAGTTGTCGGCAATGACGTATCGTGTCTGGCGCGTTCGCTCAGGATTCGGCACGGTGAACGGTATGCGCCGTTGGATCAAACCATAGTCGACGAGGAAGCCCAGAGCACCCGAGAGTGCCGTCACCGGCCGACCGATTCGTTGCGCGATCTGATTCGGCTCGCTACAGCCATAAGCGATCGCTTGCAGCATCCCCCGCAGGAGTGCTGGGCCAATGCCCCGCACCTCCTGTGCCAGGAGCGTTTCCGCTTCACGATAGAGGATGGCGCTCTTGTCCAGAATGTGTTCCATGGCCGCCTCTGCGAGCGTTTCGCCCCGCAACGCCTGGAGATAGGACGGCACGCCACCGACAATGCCCCAGGCCAGAACGCGCTCAACAAGTGACCATCTGGGAAAGAACAGCATCGCCGACTCGTAGGTAAATGGCTCGACGCGCAGTTCGCGCGTACGGCGCCGATACAGTGCCCCATCGATGGTGAAGTGGCGTTCGACCGCGTCGGTGAACGACGTACAGAGGACGAGATACACCTGTGTGTGGGCGCGGCGAGCGGAATCCCAGAGTCGTTGTAGGACGCTGGGCAGCGATGGATCTGCATCGACTGCGTAGGAAAACTCATCAATAACCAGGCCGAGTCGTTGCCCCTGCGCGAGCCTGAAGACGTAGGTCAACGCCGCCTCCCAGGAAGTAAACGGCTGCAGCCGCAGGACCGGATCATCGTCCAGTGCCAGCACCTGCTCGGTAAGGGTCCGGAGTTGGTCGGCTAAGAGCTGCCGGTCGGCGTAAAAGTAGAGGTGCCGTTTGCCGCCCAGGAACTGGACCAGCAGTTCGGTCTTACCGACTTGCCGGCGCCCATACATCGTAATGAGCTCGGGCTCCGTGTCGTCCCACCACCGCTGGAGTTGTGCCAATTCGTACTCGCGGTTCAGGAACACCCTCTTGACCTCCTGTAGGGTTGCGTCCTATGCGAAAGTGTATTATACAGATCCTCATAGGACATAGCCACGCTCGGGCAGTCGGCGCCTTGATGCACTCCCAAGGGTAAGTAGTAGCCGACAGTGAACGGTCAATCAGTGATGCGGAGGACGGTCGTGAGATCCTTCTCGCCACCCGAGTGGAGCAGCGTCGCCAGCGACTTCGGGAGCACTTCTTTGACGAGCAGATCATCTCGTCCGAGCCAGACCGGCGTGTAGGTACCGTTCGGATGCTCAGCATTCGGCCGCATTTCCTCGCCCTCGCCCGTACCAAAGGCCCCGCTCACGATGCTGGCGAGATAATAGTGCTGTTCGTTGCCGCGGTAGGTGCTCACGGCGAGCAAACGCTCGATGTGGACGATCAAGCCCAATTCTTCGGCAGCTTCTCGCCGTGCGGCGTCGGCCGGCGTTTCGCCCTCCTCCAGATGGCCGCCGGGGAACAAGTAGTAGGGCGTCGAATTGCGTGGCGATGTGCGCTCGATGAGCGCCACGCGGTCCTGATCTATCACCACCACTGCGCCACGTGCCATCGCGTCCTCACCTGGTTTTGAATAACCGATAGCCAGGTGTGCCCCGGTGAGCAGAGCGCGTTGGCAGCACCAAGATACACTAGCATGCGGGCGCGCACCGGCCGCGACGACGGCCACTCGGCGGTCCTGGTTCGGAGGGCGACAGAACATGCATGCGACAAGCGATCCCGAGCCGATTGCCACCGGCTACAACTCGCCGGAAGGGCCCGCTTTTGCCGAGAACGGCGACATCTACTTCGTCAACTGGCTCACCAGTTCGATCGTCCGCCTCGGCGCCGATGGTAGCCCGCAGGAATTCGCCAATACCGGCGGCATTCCCGCCGGCCTGGCCTTTCACCGCGACGGCACACTCTACTGCGCCGACGAAGGGGCGCAGATTCACGGCGTGATCAAGATCGACAGCCACGGTGGGATCTCTCCATTTGTTGATCGCTATCAGGACCGGCCGCTCAAGGGCGCAAACGATCTCGTCTTTGATCGGCACGGCGTCCTGTATTTTTCCGATCCCTGGGGATCGTCCGCTACGACGCCGACCGGTGGCTTGTATCGCGCGTTCCCCGATGGACGGCTGGAACAACTGGACACGGGGCTCGCCTTTCCCAACGGTGTCGCCCTGGACGCCGACGAATCCGCCATCTTCCTGGCCGAGACACCGCGCAACCACATCTTGCGTTATCCGATCTCGGCAAACGGCGCGGTCGGCGCGTCGACGGTGTTCGCACGCCTCAGCGGCAGTCCCGGTCCCGACGGCATGGCGTTCGACGCCGAAGGACGCCTCTACGTCGCCCACCATGGCGCGGGGCGTGTCGTCGTCCTCAACGCCGACGGGCGCGAGGTTGACTCGCTTGCCGTACCCGGTCGCCAGCCCACCAACGTCGCCTTCGGCGGTCCCGACTTTGCTTCATTGATCGTGACGGAAGTACAGACAGGCGCCGTCTACCGTACGCACCTTGGGGTGAAAGGGCAACCGCTCTTCGGTGGGCTGTACCACCGCTGATTGCTCCTTTCGGGCCGTGGTGATTATGCCGGCGGTGGCGGGCGCCACCTACCGTGTTCCGCCTGCCACCGCCGGCACGATCGAAATCTCGTCGCGCTCCGTCACTGGCGCTTCCAGGCCGCCGAGGAAGCGGACGTCTTCGCCATTAATATAGACGTTGACGAAGCGACGGAGCTCGCCGCTCTCCTCGCAGATGCGGCCGTTCATGCCGGGGTACTGCTCCTCCAGCGAGGCGACGGCTTCGCGCAAGGTCGCGCCTTCGACCTGTACTTCACTGACGCCGTCGGTGAGCCGCCGCAGCGGCGACGGGATACGAACACTGATTGCCACGTGCGTTTCTCTCTTCCAGAACTGTCCGGCCGCGGTGAGCCTGAACAGCAATAATCACTGCGTCTAGCCGGCGATAATGTCGCCCTCTACCGGGTCGATCCGTACCCCCATCCGCTTCACAGCGTCGATGCCGCGTTCCAGGTTTGCTTCGTCGCCTTCCAGTTCCAGAATTACCCAACCCTGATTGGGCTGGACATCGGCGCGGCGGATGTTGGTCATCAGGTGATACTGGGTTGCCAGCATGTAAATCACCGGCTCCGTGACGAGGTCTGGAGGGTAGGTGAACTTGACGCGGAGGTGAGCCATGGTTGCTCCTCTATCTGCCGTGCCGTGCCGGTGCGCCGCTCCGGCAGTTCGGCCAGGGCGGCTTCAAAGGCGCGTAGCGAGGCGGTGATCGGAATGGCCGGCGTGAGGTGGCCGGTCAGCGCCTCCTGCGTCTTCAAGCCGTTGCCGGTAATCAGCGCCACCACGACCTCGTCGCGCCGGAAGACGCCGCGGGCAGCGAGCTTTTTCAGGGCAGCGATCGTCACGCCGCCGGCAGTCTCGGCGAAGATGCCTTCGGTCTGCGCCAACAACTGCATGCCCTCGATCATCTCCGGGTCGCTGGCGTCGTCGGCGTCGCCGCCAGTCTCCTGGATAGCGCGCAGGGCGTAATAACCATCGGCCGGATTGCCCATTGCCAGGGACTTGGCGGCTGTGTGCGGCTTCACCGGTTCGATCGTCGTACCGCCCGCTTTCCAGGTGGCGACGACGGTGGAGCAGCCCGCCGGCTGGGCGCCGCTAATGCGTGTCTTCGGCGACTCAATCAAGCCCACTCTGGCCATCTCGTTCAGCCCTTTGAGCGCCTTAATCAACATTCCGCCGCTGCCGATCGGCGCGAGCAGGTGGTCGGGCGCCTGCCAGCCCAGTTGCTCCGCCACTTCAAAGCCCAGCGTCTTGCTACCTTCGGTGTAGTAGGGTCGTACATTAATGTTCACGAAGGCCCAGCCGTACTTGTCGGCTACTTCGCTGCAGAGGCGATTTACGTCGTCGTAGTTCCCATGCACCGCCACGAGGTTCGGTCCGTAGACGGCGGCGCCGACGACTTTGCCCTGCTCCAGATCATCAGGAATGAAGACGAAGGCACGCATCCCCGCCTTGGCGGCGTGCGCGGCCACCGAGCCGGCCAGATTGCCGGTCGAGGCGCAGGCCAGGGTGTCGAAGCCGAATTCCAGGGCCTTGCTGGTGGCGACGGCCACCGGACGGTCCTTGAAGGAGTAGGTGGGGTTGACACAGTCGTTCTTGATATAGAGACGATCGAGTCCGAGCATCCGACCCAGGTTTTCGGCATGCACTAATGGCGTGAAACCGGTGCCGAGATCAACGACGCGCTCGCCATCCAGCGGTAAGAAGGGGCGGTAGCGCCAGATGCTGCGCGGCCCAGCCGCAATGCTTGCGCGACTCACCTGCTGTTGAATCAGGTCATAATCGTAGACTACTTCCAGCGGACCGAAGCAGTAATCGCAGACATGGATCGGTTCCTGGGGGTATTCGCGCTGACACTCGCGACAACGCAGGCCCTGCACCGCTGACTTCACTCGTGTTGCCTCCCTTGGGGCGTCCGGGGTGGCCGTCCGCTTGGTGAATATCGACCAGCCCTTATCCCGTTGGGAGTTCCCATGCGTGCTGATTGAAACGAGGATAACCTCGCCTCAATGCACCTCTTATCTTGCGGCGCTCCGCACATCGCTGAGCCGTTATGCCGCCGGAATTGGCACCGAGCAACGTACCGGACGGGAGTCCGAAGACGTTCTGGTTGCCGGGCTTCGCAGGGCCGTACCCCTCCACCTCTCTGGATAAGAGCCTGGCATTCTTCAGTTGTCTGCCCGCATCCTAGCATCCATTGCGCCGTGCCGTCAAATGCCTCGGCCTTGTGGCGCACGAACCAGGCGGCGCCTGGCATCTGCTACCCTTTTCCGAACGCAACCAGGAGGGGATATGGCGCCACCAGCGAGACCGAACTACGACCAACCCCTCAAAATGAAAGGGGCGACGGTAGCGACCACGGTGACAGTGGCCGAACGTCTGGCGCGGTTGTCACTGCCACGGGCGGAACGCAGTGAGCTGACCGGCCTACTGGCGGCGCTCGCCGGCTTGCGGTTGCCACGTGATATCGTGACCCAAGCACTAAGGAGGGACCCAATGCTCCGCGAAATTCTGGACGAGTCGAGCATCGCCGAGGTGTACCGGGAGGAAGGCCGGCGGGAGGCTGCGCGTTTGATACTGGAGGATCGTTTCGGTACCTTGGATGCAGCGATGCTTTCAAGGCTGCAGGAGGCCGACGCGGCGACGTTACGGTCGCTGGTGACGCACTTGGCGACGGACCGCTGGGAGCAGATACGCACGCGCCTGGGCTTGGAGGCTTGATGCTCCTCGAAGCGGCGACGGTCCGCCTCTAACAAGCGATCAGTGACGCACCGGAGTGCTGGATGAAAATAAACCGCATTGTCGCAACCGCCAATATCGCCGCACCGCGGCCCGACCCGATTCGCGACGCCCTGCAAGTCCTTGATGGCGGCGGCACCGTGCATGTTCGGATTGAGACGGATGAGGGCGTGGTGGGCGAGTCGTCCACGTCCTTCGGCCGGCTGCGCGGCGCCGTGACGGTGCTAGCGGCACTGATTGAGCATGAACTGGCGCCGGAGATACTCGGTGAGGACCCCTTCTTGCTGCGGGGTATTCGTGACAAACTCTGGCGGCTAACGGACTATCACGGTGGCGCCGGCCTCGCCTGTTTCGGCATCTCCGCGATCGACCTCGCCCTCTGGGACCTCGTCGGCAAGGCCGTCGGCCAGCCCGTCTGGCGGCTGCTGGGCGCGCACCGCGACCGCGTACCGGCCTACGCCATGGTCGGCTGGTTGAACTACGACCTCGACCACCTGCGCCGGATCAGTACGCAGGCGACGGAGCAAGGCTTTCGGGGCGTTAAGATGAAAGTGGGCGCGCCGACGTTGGAAGAGGATGTGCAGCGCATCGAAGCAACCCGTGCCGCCATCGGCCCCACGGCCTTGCTGATGGTCGACGCCAACCAGGTGTTCACAGTCCCTGAGGCGCTCCGCCGGGGCCGCATCTATCAGCAACTCGGTTGCTACTGGTTCGAAGAGCCGCTTCCGGCGGACGATATCGCCGGCCTGGCGGAACTGGCTGCGGCCCTGGATATCCCCATCGCCTCCGGCGAGAACAATTTCGGCAAGCGCCAGTTCCGCGACCTCTTTAGCCGGCACGCCGTTGACGTGGTGCAGCCCGATCTGCGCCGCGCCGGCGGCGGCACGGAATGTCTGGAGATCGCTGCCATGGCCGATGCTTTCAGCATCCCCTACGCCTCTCACGGTGGCGGCGCTCACCTGCACTTCCTGGCGGCGATGCCGAATTGCCTGCTGATGGAATCGGGCCTGCTGTCGCCCAACTCTCCGGTGCGCCTGATCGACGGCTGCTATCCCTTGCCGGAACGTCCGGGGCTGAGCACGCACTAATTCGATTCGTCGGCCCGGACATAACGCTGGTGCAGCCAGTCCAGGTCGATGCGCCGGGCCGTGTCGTCGGACAGGCGATTATTCATCTCCACTTCCTCGACAGTGCGCGTGCCCACGATGGCGACCGACACCTGCGGCGCGGAGAGGACGAAGTTGAGCGCCAGTGCATACGGGTCGCACTGCTCGACCAGATCCGGGCAAGCGGCCTGCAACAACCGAGGGAAGGTGCCGCTGGTGGCCGGGCGCATCACGACCACGCCTAAGCCCGCCTGCTGCGCCTCCGGTAGGATGTTGTGGTAGGCATTCTGATAGATGATGTTGAAGCGGATCTGGATCACATCGAAGATGCGGCTGGCGATCAGCGGCCGCAGCGTCACCGGCTCCTCCGCCGTGATGCCCAGGAAGCGCACTTTCCCTTCGTCGCGCAACTCGCGGTAGGCGTCGGCCGGCCCCTCGTCCAGCAAGTGACGCACCTCCTCCGGCCGGTAGTCGCCGCCGTGGAACTGCAACACATCGACATAATTGGTCTGCAAACGGCGCAGACTCGCTTCGGCCTCCGCCTTTACCTCCGCCTTGCCCTTTGTCCAGGCGCCAGCCGACGTCTTGGTCGCCAGCGTAAAGTCGCCGCGTCGCCGGCGGGCTACGCGCCCGATGATCTCCTCGCTGCGCCCGCCGCCGTAGCTAGCTGCCGTGTCGATATAGTTGTAGCCAAGGTCAAGCGCGCGATCCAGCATCCCCTCAATCTGAGCGACGGAGGCGTCGCTGGCCGGGTCCCAGAGCGCCATATAGTTCTTCAGCCCGATCTGGGCGCCGCCGATCCCTAACTCGGAGACGCGCAGGCCGGTCCGGCCAAGCGTGCGATACTGCATTGTGCAATGCGCCCCTTTCCGCCTCGTTGAATCAGCAGGATAGCACGCCGGTAATGGCGCCTCGTGAGCCGACTCGCGCCCACGAGGCGGCATCGGTGACGAGGAGCGGTTCCGAAGGATCGCGTTAGGTATCGGGGGAGGTAGTCGCCGCACGCAGGGTGCTCGTTCCGCCGGGACTCAGGCGTATATGCTACCGTCACCGCCAACAGTGCCGTCACTGGTGCACCGTCGGCAGGTGACGGTTTCAGCACAGCGGAAGGGAATGGGCAAATGACTATCACCGGCCAGGGAGTGGTGTCACGCGAAGCGGGGCAGCCGGCGCGGCTGGAGGAGTTGCAGATCGGCGCACTGGGACCAGGAGAGGTACTGGTGCGACTCCAGGCGAGCGGTGTTTGCCATACCGATCTGCACGTGAAATCGGGCATCTGGGGCGGGTTTCCGTGGCTCCTCGGGCATGAAGGGGCCGGTATCATCGAAGCGGTAGGTGAAGGCGTCACCACTCCTGCCGTCGGTAACAGCGTCATCCTGGCCTGGCGCGCTCCTTGCGGCAACTGCCGCTTTTGCCTGCGCGGCCGGCCGCATCTCTGCGCCGCCAGTCTAAATGCGGAAAAGCGGCTGCGCGGCGCTGACGGAGCGATTCTCAACCCGGTGCTGGGAATCGGCACGTTCTGCACGCACACCGTGGTCGCTGCCCGCCAGGCTATACCGATCCCGGCAGCACTGCCGCCGGAGCAGATGTGCCTGATCGGCTGTGGCATCATGGCCGGCGTCGGCGCCGCCATTCGCGCGGCGAAAGTCGAGTCGGGAAGCAGCGTGGCCGTCTTCGGCTGCGGCGGCGTCGGAACCAGCGTGATTCAAGGGGCGCGGCTCTGCGGCGCGACGACGATTATCGGCGTCGATATCGATCCTCGAAAACTGCGCTGGGCGGAAGAACTCGGCGCTACCCACGTGGTCAACGCCGGCGAAACCGATCCGGTCGCCCAGATCAAGCAGCTCACCGGCGGATTCGGTGTGGACTATTCCTTTGAGGCGGTCGGCCGACCGGAAACGTTGCTCCAGGCGCTGTGGAGCCGGGATCTTGCTGGGACGTGCGTGTTCATCGGCGTGCCGGCCCCGGATGCCACACTCACCGTCCCGCTTCCCCAATTCTTCGATGTCGGCGGATCCCTCCGCGTCAGTTGGTATGGCGACTGCTTGCCGACGCGGGACTTCCCCTTGCTGGCGGAGTGGTACCGCACCGGTAAGCTCAAACTGGACTATCCAGTGACGACGCGCACCATCACCCTGGACCAGACGGAAGAAGCGTTCGCGGCGATGGTGCGGGGCGAGACGCTGCGCTCGGTGATCAGATTGCCCGCCGCCTGAGTGCGTTACGACGACAGGCTCGGGCATTCAGGCGAGCCGCACGCGTAACGTGAGGAGCTCGTAGGGTCGCACCTGGACGTGGACGCGGTTACCTTCACGTGCGAGGTCGCCGGTGCGCTCTTCCAGCAAATTGCAGGACTCGGCGGCGCTGACCGAGCGCGCGAAGCGGAGCGTGGCAGCGCCGCGTGTTCCATGGCCCTCGTACAGGCGCAGGATGACTCCGCGCCCATCGATCGCCGGCTTGACGGTGTCGACGACTAAGCCTGGTCGGTCGCAGATGACGAAGCTACCGGCGCCCAGGCCCGTTGCCATTGCGCTATCCAACGTTGTGCCTGTTAGGTGCGTCCGCAGCGGCGTGTTCAAGGCGGCGGCGTGGGCGATGACATCGGCCTGGCGCCAGTCGCCCGGGTGGGGCAGCAGACTGTAGGTGAAGCGATGGCTCCCCTGGTCGGCGCTCGAGTCGGGGTGGATGCCCGATTTGAGTAAGGTCAGGCGCAGCACGTTGCCGCGAATATCGTAGCCGTACTTGCCGTCGTTGAGCAGCGCAACACCGTAATCGCCCTCCGAGAGGTCGGCCCAACGCTGGGCGCAGACCTCGAAGCGCGCCCAATCCCAACTGGTGTTCCAATGTGTCGGCCGCTCTACCGTACCGAACTGGATCTCGTAACTGGCGGAACTCGCCCGCACGGTCACAGGGAAGGCCGCCTTCAGCAAGATCTGGTGCTGGTGCCAGTCGATTTCCGTCACGATGTCGATACGCGGGATATCGCGGTAGAGCAGCAGACGCTGGACGATAGTCGAGTCCAGGAAACGTCGGGTGATTTCCACACCGGCACGCAGGGGGCCGCGTTCGACGACGCGCAGCCCGGCCAGTTCGCGCAGGGGGTAGGGCTTCTCCTGGTAGAAGATGTCGATGTCCCAGGCATCAAAGTTGATGGGCTTATCCTCGAAGGCGATCAACTCGTTACCCCGACCATCGAGGGCGATTACCTCTCTCCCATCCGCTCGCTTGTCACGCAAGGAGCGGATGTGCCCCTGCTCGTCGAGTTCCAGCCGGTAAAACCGGTTCTCCAGGACGCGTTCGGCAATCTGCATGCCGTTCTCGTCCGGGACTGTCGGCCTCCCATCCGGCCGCGTCCCTGCGAGTGGCAGAAAGGCGTAGCCCGTGGCCGGAATGCCCCCGGCCGGCGGGGCGATGAGCAGATGGCGCCCACCCTCCGTGCTATCGTCGCCCAACTCCTGCACAGTTGGTGCGCCTGCCGGACGGTTCGCGTTTGTGGCCGGCGGCCGTTCGTCATCGCTTGCCGGCAGTGTCACCTCGATCGGGTCCTGTCGTGACCAGGAGACGGCATTGAAGACGGCCAGTTGTTGCTCTCCCTGGCCGACAGCGGCGGTAGCGGCGGCGATGACCTGTTCGGCCCGCTCCTGCACGACAGCAAGGTCGTGCGTGGCATCTACGTAGACCTCATCGATCGAAGAGCCGGGCAGGATATCGTGGAACTCCTGGAGCAGAAGCGTTCGCCAGGCGTCGTCGAGCCCCAGTTCCGGCGGCAAAACCTCGCCGTAGGCCACCACACTCCAGAGCTCCGCCTCGCGCAAGGCGATCTCCGCTCGGCGGTGGGCGTACTTGGTGCGCCCCTGGCTGGTATAGGTGCCACGATGGTATTCCAGATACAGTTCGCCGTCCCAGATCGGCGTCTGCCCCCCATTCTCCGGCGCCAGAGCGTGCGCTTCGATTTCCCGGAAGGTTGCTTCGGCGCTGCCTTGCTCCAGTTGGGGCATGCCGGGCAGATGACCCAGGCGGCTTCCCTGTTCCAGCATCTCCCGCGTCGGACCGCCGCCGCCGTCGCCCCAGCCGAACAGGTACAGCAGCGTGTCGTTCACATCCTTTTGGCGATATTCCCGGTAGGTGCCGAATACTTCCGCCGCGTTCATTGCACCGTTGTAGGTGTAGAAGCGTTGGTCGCTGGTTGGCGTGGTGATGAAGTGGGTGACCACCTCGCTGCCATCGACGCCGCGCCAGCGAAAGGTGTCGTGCGGGAAGCGATTGAACTGGCTCCAGGAGATCTTGCTGGTCATGAAACGGCTGATGCCGGCACTGCGCAGAATCTGGGGCAAGGCCCAGGAGTAGCCGAAGACATCGGGCAGCCAGAGGAGGTCGGAGCGTTTGCCAAACTCCTCCTCAAAGAAGCGCTGACCGTAGACGATCTGGCGCACCAGCGACTCGCCGCTGGTGATATTGGTATCGGCCTCCAGCCACATGGCGCCGGTCGGTTCCCAGCGTCCTTCGGCGATGCGCGCCTTGATCTGCGCATAGAGTGCCGGCTCATCCTCTTTGACGTACTGGTAGAGCTGGGGCTGTGATTGGGTGAAGTGGTACTCGGGGTACTGCTCCATTAGCCGCAGCACCGTGGCGAAGGTGCGCGCCGCTTTGCGGCGAGTCTGCGCCAGCGGCCAGAGCCAGGCGACGTCGATGTGGGCGTGGCCGGTGGCGACGATGCGCGGCCGACTGCCATGGCGGTGTTCGGCAAGGGCATGCTGAAAAGCCGTGCGCGCCTGCTCCAGCGAGGCGTAGAAGGAGTCGGGGCGGGAAGCGCCGTCGCCGCGGAAATCCACCTGGCGCAGCGCCGCGTCGATGGCCCGGTAGAGCAGCGCGTAGTCTTCACCGGACGGGTTGAGCACTTTGATAGTGTCGTAGGCCGCCCGGAGGTCGTGGGCCAGCGCGTCGGCGGCGGGATCGCGGACGACCAGCTCGTGCTGTAGCAATCGATGCGGCTCCCGGACACGCGCGCTGAAGGCCTCGATGGCGAGCCGGTGGCGCTCGCCTCCCTTCGCTTGCGCCGTCAGCAGCAACGCCTCGTGCCAGCGGTCAATGCCGGCAAAGGGGACGCCGTCCAGGTAGGCGAGAGCCTCCGGACCGGCGATGAGAATATCGAAGCCAAAGGCCCGGTAATTACCGAGTCGCACCGCCAGTAGGACCTGCTGTCCTGCCCATTCTTGCGGGATGGCCAGTTCACCCAGTAGCCAAGCCGTCTGGTTGTAGCCACCCCACAGACCGCCGACCGGTACTTCCGGCCAGCTCGGGTCACTTCCGACATGCAGGTCCGGCCTGACTCCCGCCGGGGCGAGATGCAAGGGCGGCAAGGCCTGACGCTGCCGGTAGACGGTCCGTTCCAGTTCGGCCACTCGAGCCGCGAACTTTTCCAGCATGATGTCGAGCATCGTCGTGATTCCTCACTATTCGTCCATCCCGCTCCAGTAACGCGGCCAAGCGCGGGCGTCTGGCCTCACGTCTCTTCGTCCTCTTCCGCCCCTTCCTGCTGCGCGGCTTCGCGTTCGCGGCGGCGCTGGTTGCGGCGGCCGCCGGGACCGCCCGGCAGGATTTCTAGCCACTCGCGCAGGCGCTGCTCGAACTCACCACTGCGCTCTAAAAAGCTGAGCGAACCGCTGTGCGGCAGCACGACGGCTGTGGCGCCGACATTGGCGGCGGCGGCTTCCCGGAGTTCGGCAGGGCGGATCAGCCGGCCGCGTTCGCCGGAGATCAGCAAGGCGGGAACGATGAGGGCGTCGAGCACCGGACGCGGGTCGAAGCCGGACATTGCTGCTGCTTCTTGCAGGCCAAGGGCCGGCGGCGTGAAGGCGGCGGAGCGCGTGACCAGGTCAAGCTGGCCCCGGCTCTCTCGCCCGCCGAACGCCGCCATCGCCGTCGCCAGGTGGCCGAGGCCGGAAAGGTACACCAGGCGGTTGACCAGGCTGACGAGCGGCGAGATGGCGGCGGATAGCCGCAGCAAGGCGGACGGCGCCGGCAACAGACGGAGCGGGACGTCAACCAGGATCAGGCCGGCAATGCGCTTGCCCACCTGATCCGGGAAGAGCCGACAGTAGTCGAGCGCTACCAGCCCGCCCAGGCCCTGCCCGGCCAGCACGACGCGCCGGGATCCTTCGCTCTCGATCACATCGCGCAGATCGCGCGCCAAGGTGTCGAGCGCGTACTCACCAGTTGCCCGCCCACCGGAACGCCCGGCGCCGCGCATATCCCAGGTCGTGATGCGGCCGAGCCGTTCCAGACGCCGGCTCTTCTTGAGGTAGTACCAGACATCGCTGGAGACGCCCCAACCGTGACAAAATATGAACGAGAACTGTTCGCGCGGGCCCACGGAGTCGACGTAGAGGGGGGTACGCTCGCGGCCGGCGCCCGTGATCGTGTGGGCGCGCACGGTGGCGGTGTACTTCGGTTCATCGGCCGCTCGAGGGCGGAATAACAGCACGAGGAAGCGACCGAAGAACATGAAGAGCACGAGCAGCGCGCCGAGGGCGAGGAAGGCCAGGGCGATCGCGTGTTCGATCGACTCCACCGTGAGGCCGATGCCGATGAAAAGAAGGATGACGGCGAGCGCCGGCAACCAGCAGCCGAACAGGAGGGGGAGAGCCAATGGTTGGCGCGTCCTTTGCGTAAAACCTCAGCAGTACCCGACGCTTGCCGGCGGGCTGCTGCGCTGAGGTGACGAAGCCGCCCGGTTGGGTATGGTAGCGGGAGAGTGGTCGCTGCTGCAACGGGTAGCCACTGCGCTGGAACGCACGCGGGCGTTTCAGTCCGAATTCTACGGTGAAGTGTGAATCTCATGTATTGCGCCATCATCGCCGGCGGCGGCGGTACCCGCCTCTGGCCGAAGTCGCGCCGCAAGCAGCCCAAGCAGTTGCTGACCCTGCAAGGCGACGCCTCGCTCTTTCAACAGGCGGCCGAACGCGTGCTGCCGCTTTGTGGTATCGACGGCCTGCTGGTCGTCACCTCCCAGGATCTCGCGCCTATTATGCGCAAGCTCTTGCCGGACATTCCGCCGTCTCACATCGTGGCGGAGCCGATGCCGCGTCAGACCGCGATGGCAATCGGGCTGGCCGCCATTCGCGTCGAGCGCGAGAATCCGCAGGCCGTACTGGCGAGCGTGGGAGCTGACCACCTGATCGCCGATGTCGCCGGATTTCGGCGCTGCTTAGAAATCGGCGCTCGCGTGGCGGAGCAGGGCGACTATCTGGTCACCATCGGCGTGCAGCCGACCGCGCCTAATACCGGCTACGGCTATATCAAAGCCGGACCGGAAGCAACGCGCGTGGGTGATGCGCCGGTCTACGCGGTGGACAGCTTCAAAGAGAAGCCCGATCGCGACACCGCCCAGCGTTACCTGGATGCTGGCGGCTACTACTGGAACAGCAACTACTTCGTCTGGCGCGTCTCAACCCTACTCCAGGCCTTTGAGCAGTTTGCCCCGGCGATGTACCAGGGGCTGCGCCGCCTGCAAGGGGCACTCGACACGCCGGACGAAGAGCGGGTGGCACGGGAGGTGTTCAGCTCGGTTCCCGCCGATCCGATCGACACCGCCATCCTGGAGAAGGCCGGCAACCTGGTGGTGGTGCCGGGTACGTTCGACTGGGTGGATGTCGGCAACTGGAACGACATGTACGTCGTGGCCCAGGAAGATGGCGATAACCATACGGTCGGCGACGGTGACGGCCCGGTGCTCTTCGAGGACAGCCGCGACTGCCTGGTCCATCGGGCCGACCGCCTAATCGCCCTCATCGGTGTCGAGAATCTGGTCGTCGTCGATACAGAGGACGCCGTCCTCATTCTGCCGCGCGACCGCGACCAGGATGTACGCCGCATCGTAGCCCGGTTGAGGGAACAGGGCCTGGAGGAGTATCTATGACAAATCAAACACCTGCTCCATTAGCGCCCACCACTCGCCGGGGCCGGCTTCGGGCGCCAGCTCCTGGAGTGAACGCATAACGGTGTCCCACTCCAACGATCTGGGGGCCTCGTTGATGCGGGCGAAGTCGGTGGCCGGATCGAAGGCGTCTTCCGTCTCGATATACATAAACATACGGCGCTGGAGCAGGAAGATGCGCATTTCGCGGATGCCGCACGCACGGATGCGCGCTTTGACTTCCGGCCAGACGTGGCGATGGTACTCCTTGTAGCGTTCGATTGCTGCCGGGTCGTCTCGCAGCATGAGGGTGAGTCCAAAAGCCTTCATAGCACCTCCAGTACCCGGCAAGCATAGCGCGCTGCAAGAGCTGTGGCGCGGCTGCTATACTCGCGGCCCGTTTACCTTACTGTTGCAACACAATCGAGGAGGCAAGCTATGGCCGCCTTGCATGCTGGTGACCGGCTGGTTGCCGGCGTTGATCTCGGCGGCACGAACGTGCGCACCTGTATCGCCCGCGCCGATGGTGCGATCCTGGCCCAGGCGCGCACGCCCACGCCTGCCGACGCCGGTCCGGCGGCGGTCGTGGCGCAGATCGAGGCCGGTGTGCGCCAGGTGGCGATGACCGCCGGTGTCGGTGTCGCACAACTCGCCGGGGTCGGCGTGGGGGCCCCCGGGCCACTGGATATGCATAGCGGTGTGGTCTTTAGTCCGCCCAACCTGACCGGTTGGCACGATGTGCCGCTCGCGGCCATGTTGCGCGACATCCTTGGAATTCCCGCCCATATCGGTAATGACGCCAATTTGGCGGCCGTGGGTGAGCGGACTTTTGGCGCCGGTCGCGGCATTGACAATCTGGTGTATATGACAGTCAGCACCGGCATCGGCGGGGGGGTGATTATTGCCGGTAAGCTCTTCGTCGGCAGTTCCGGCACCGCCGCGGAGATCGGTCACATGACGGTGGACCTGCATGGGCCGCGCTGCAAGTGCGGCAATATCGGCTGCCTGGAAGCACTGGCCGCCGGCCCGGCCATTGCCCGTGCCGGCCGGGAGGCGACGCGCGAGGCGCCGGAGTGCCGCCTGTTGGCGTTAGCCGGCGGTGATCCGGGCCAGGTCACGACGTCGCTGGTGGTGCAGGCAGCGCAGGAAGGCGACGCTACGGCGCTGGCGGTCTTCAATCGGGCGGCTGAAGCTATCGGCGTCGGCTGCGTCAACCTGATTAATCTGTTCAACCCGCGCCGCATCATTATTGGCGGCGGCGTTTCCCAGGCCGGCGACCTGCTCTTCACGCCTGTGCGTCGCGTCGTCGCCGAGCGCGCGCTGCCCAGCCCGCGGGACGCCTGCACCATCGTTCCCGCCGGGCTAGGCGACGACTGTGGCCTCTACGGCGCGGTATCGCTGGTGGCACACGGGATTGAAACGCTTGTGTGAGTGGCGGGCACAAAAGAGCAAGATCGGAGAAGCACCGTCGCTCCAGCGGTGTTAGAACACCTGTGCCGATTGTATCTACCCAGCAAAGGAGCAAGGAATGAGTTCGGTACGGGTACTGGTTGGTACTCGCAAAGGCGCTTTCGTCCTGACCGCGGACGGCAAGCGCGAACAATGGGACGTCTCTGGTCCGCACTTTGCCGGCTGGGAAATGTTCCACCTTAAGGGCTCGCCGGCCGACCCGAATCGGCTGTATGCATCGCAGTCCAGCGGCTGGTTCGGCCAGATGATCCAGCGTTCCAACGATGGCGGCCAGACCTGGGAGCCGGTGGGCAACGCCTTCGCCTATGACGGCGTCGCCGGCACGCACCAGTGGTACGACGGCACCCAGCACCCCTGGGAGTTCAAGCGCGTCTGGCATCTGGAACCGTCGCTGACTGACCCGGATACCGTCTATGCGGGGGCAGAAGATGCCGCTATGTTCCGCACGGTGGATGGCGGCCAGACGTGGAATGAGCTCGCCGGGCTGCGCGAGCACACCTCCGGGCCTTCATGGCAGCCTGGCGCCGGCGGGATGTGCTTACACACGATCCTGCTTGATCCTTGCAATCCGGAGCGCATCTTCATCGCCATCTCCGCGGCAGGGGCGTTTCGGACCGACGACGCGGGCGCGACGTGGCGGCCGATCAATCGGGGCCTGCGGTCAGAGATGATGCCCGTTCCGGACGGGGAAGTCGGCCATTGCGTCCACCGCATCGCTCTTCACCCATCGCGCCCAAACGTGCTATTCATGCAGAAGCATTGGGACGTTATGCGCAGTGACGACGCCGGGGAGTCATGGCGTGAAGTCAGCGGGAATCTGCCGACAGATTTCGGGTTCGTGATCGACGTCCATGCGCACCAGCCCGAGACGGTGTATGTTGTCCCGATCAAGAGCGATGCTGAGCATTTCCCGCTTGACGGCAAACTGCGCGTCTACCGCAGTAAGACCGGCGGCAACGAATGGGAGGCGCTCACGAACGGTCTGCCCCAGAGCGACTGTTACGTGAATGTGTTACGCGACGCCATGGCCATTGACTCGCTGGATTCGTGCGGCGTGTACTTTGGGACCACCGGTGGGCAGGTGTACGCCTCGCCCAATGGTGGCGACACCTGGGCGCCCATCGTCCGCGACCTTCCGGCGGTCCTGTCCGTCGAAGTCCAGACGCTGCCATGATTCGCGTCGTCCTCCCCGTCCACCTGCGGACGCTGGCGCGGCTTGATGGAGCAGTGGATCTCCAGGTGGAAGGTCCGATCACGCAGCGCACGGTCCTTGATGCGCTCGAAGCGCGATATCCGGTGCTGAGCGGGACGATTCGAGACCGCGCGACGCAGCGTCGCCGCCCGCTCGTCCGCTTTTTCGCCTGTGCGGAGGATCTGTCCCATGAACCGCCGGATACGCCACTGCCCGCCGCTGTGGCGTTGGGTACGGAGCCGTTCGTGATTATTGGGGCCATCGCCGGCGGCTGACCGCCGCATTGATACACTTGAGCCGTCAAACGTCGCCGCCTTTGCCGGCATAGAGCGCACCGGCTATGGCGGTTCAGGCACTGCTTGCGTGCAGTCGCTCCCGCTTGGTCTGGGCGAAGGCGAGCACGCCGGCGGCGTCGCGGCTGTTGAGAATCTGCTCCGGCGCGCACCAGGCGCGCCGGGCGATGGCGACGCCGAAGTCGAGGTTCTGCAAGCTGCCGGCAACGTGGGCGTCGGTATCAATGCTGAGCATCACACCAGCCTCCTGGGCCTGCCGCGCATAGGCATCCTTCAAATCCAGTCGCTCCGGGCTGGCATTAATCTCCAGCACCGTGCCGGTGCGCGCCGCGGCGGCGATCACCGCCTCCATCTGCAAAGCCACCGGCTCGCGGCGACCGATCAGGCGAGCAGTAGGGTGCCCGATGATGGTGACATAAGGGTTCTCGATCGCCCGCAGCATACGGCGGGTGACGGTTTCCGCATCCTGCTGCATGGCGGAGTGAATGGAAGCGACGACGATGTCGAGCTCCGCCAGCAGCTCGTCGGGGAAGTCCAGGCGGCCATCGGAGCGAATGTCGACTTCGCTGCCCGAGAGCAGGCGGAAGCCATCCGGCGCTTGGGCGTTGTAGGCGCGAATAGCGACGATCTGCCGGCGCAAGCGTTCGATCGATAGCCCGCCGGCCACGGCGCGCCCCACGGAGTGGTCGCAAATCGCCAGGTAGCGCAAGCCGGCGGCCTGCGCCGCCGCCGCCATTTCCTCCAACGTGTTGTGGCCGTCGCTTTCGTCAGTGTGGGCGTGCAGGTCGCCTTGCAAATCGGCGCGTGTCACCAGGCGTGGCAGGCGGCCGGACTGGGCGCGCTCGATCTCGTCCAGACCCTGCCGCAATTCCGGTGGGATATACGCCAGGCCGAGACGCTGATATATGCCTTCTTCCGTGGCGAAGTGTTCGTCCATGCCTGTGACCTCGTCGGTGATGCCGTACTCGCTGACCTTCAGGTGTTTGCGCTGGGCGAACTCTCGTAGCCGGATATTGTGCGTCTTGGAGCCGCTGAAATGCTGGAGCAGCGAACCATAGTCGCGCGGCTGCACCACCTTCAAGTCCAGTTGCACACCATTCTGGGCGATCACGGTCGCCTTCGCCGGCCCCTGGCCCAGCACTTCCCGCACGATCGGCAGGGCGACGAAATAGTTGGTGAGCGCGCTACTGTCGTCGGCGGTGGCGATAAAGTCCAGGTCGCCGATCGTCTCCTCGAAGCGGCGCAAGCTGCCGGCGGCATCCAGACGCTGGGCCAGGCCGGACGCCCGCAAGGCGTCCAGCACCTGCTGCGCTAGCGGGAGCACGTCGGCGATGGGATGACGTTGATCTTTGCGCCGAAGCGACTCCAGGTTGTGCAGAATTGCCTGCTCCCGCTTTTCGCCCATGCCGCTGAGCGTGCGGATGCGACCACTGCGGGCGGCGACCTCCAACTCTTCGATACTGCCGACGCCTAGCTCCCTGGCGATGCGCAGCGCTGTCTTGCCGCCGAGACTCGGCACCGTCAACAATTCAAAAAGCCCGGCGGGGAAGCTGGCGCGCAGTTCGTCCAGATAGCGCAAATGGCCGGTCGTGACCAGTTCGCTGATCTTTTCACCGATCGCCTTCCCGACACCGGGGATGGTGTCGAGCGTTCCCTGCGTCGCCAACTGGTCTACCGGGGCGGGCCAGCGGCGCACCGCGTCGGCAGCGTTGTGGTAGGCGCGCGTCCGGTAGATGGCGACATCCTGCAACTCCAGGAGTTGTCCGATCTCATCCAGGGCCTCAGCGATTTGCACGTTGTTCATGGCTCGTCCCTCTCATTCGTGTAGGGGTATAGTACGGGAACGTCAGGGAAAGGCAATCTCATTTCCCAACCGCCTCCCGCGCGCCGGCGCGTCGCCAAACCGGTCGTCTTCCGCCCGCTCAGTGGCAACGTCCGACGCCCCAGCGGGCCGACAAGGCTACCGAAAGTTACGCCCGGTCGTCGCCCTACACGCCCCAACTCCGCATCTTCCCGTTCCACGCTTGTCTCCGCCAGTCTCACCGTGATGATCGCCTTTGTCTGCAGCCGGCTGTTGGGGCTGTGGCGAACGAGCCTTTTGGCCGCCACGTTCGGCAATGGGCCGGCGGCCAACGCCTTCCAGGCGGCCTTCGCCGTGCCCGACTTCATTTTTAATCTGGTCGTCGGCGGCGCGCTCAACTCGGCCTTCATCCCCGTCTTCGCCGAACTGCTGGGGAATCGGCGCGATCCGGAGGCCTGGGAACTCACGGCGACCGTGCTGAACAGTGTGATGCTGCTCCTCGCCGTGCTGGGCGGGCTAGCGGCGCTGTTTGCGCCGCTGCTCGCCCCCTTGCTGGCGCCCGGCTTCGATCCCACCACCCAGGCGCTGGTGGTCCAACTGACGCGCATCCTCTTTTTGCAGCCGCTCCTCTTCGGCGCTGGGTCGGTGGCCTTCGCTATCCTCAACGCGCGGCAGCACTTCTTTTTCCCGGCCTGGGCGCCGGTGGTCTATAACGTCTTCCAGATCCTCGCCCTGCTCTTCCTGACGCCGCGCATGGGCATCAACGGTCTCGCCGTCGGCGTCGTCGCCGGCGCCTTCGCTTACGCCGGGATGCAACTGCCGGTGCTCTACCGGTACGGCTTCCACTACCAGCGGACGATGGACTGGCGCGGACAGCACTTCCGTCGGGTGCTGCGCATGCTCATCCCGCGTACGCTGGCCCTGGCCAGCAACCAGGTTGGCGGCACCGTCACGACGCGCACCATTGCTTCCGCCATCACCGGCGGCGTCGCCGCCTTGAGCTATGCCTACACGCTGCTCCTGTTGCCGGTGAATGTGCTCGGCGTCTCGGTCTCCACTGCCGCCTTCCCAACTCTAGCCAGCATGGCCGGTCGGGGCGACATGCGGGCGCTGGTGGCGACACTGCGGTCGGCCTTGCGCGGCCTGCTCTACCTCGGCTTCTGCGCCTCCGCCCTCCTGGTGGCGCTACGGATGCCGTTGATCGGGCTGATCTACCAGCATGGCGCTTTCCGGTCGGCAGACGCCGCCTTGACCGGCTCAGCGCTGCTCTTTTACGGCCTGGGGGTCGCCCCCCAACTGGCGGATGAACTTCTGCCGCGCGCCTTTTTTGCCATGCAGGATGCGCGCACGCCGCTCATCATCAATCTAGGTATTGTCGCCGCCAACATTGCCTTCAGTGTGCTACTGGTGCGCCGTCTTGGGCTGGGCGGCATCGCCCTGGCCCTGACGCTGGCGGCGTTCCTGGAAATGCTCCTGCTGCTCGCCTGCCTACAACGGAAGTTGCCGGGCTTGCTCGATGCACCCTTACTGCGCGACCTCGCGCTGCTGCTGATTGCCGGCCTGGTAGCGGGTGTCATCGCCATCGGTGTGGATGCGCCGATCTCCCACCTGCCGCTACCCGCCTTGCTCCTCAACCTTATGGGGCTACTATTCGGCGGCCTGGCGGGCGCCGGAGCCTATGGCGTCGTTGCCGCCGCCTTCGGTTGGCGCGAACACGAGCGTGTGCTTGGACTGCTGCGGAGGACGCGATAACGCAGGCCCGCACAGTCGCGGCCCCGTTCCTTCGCCCTCAATACCTACCGGAAATGGTTGGCGAGGCGTAAATACTCGTCCTCATTGGCTTCGATCATCAGTTTGTGGATCAGGACGACATCCCCGGTGGGAACCGGTTCGACCGCCTGCACGCAGAGCCGCTCAAGCAGGCGACCGTCTTCATAGACGCGCACCTGATCGCGGGAGCGAGGAATGCGATAGGTGCGGTTGGGGCGCGATGGGCTCGGGACGTCAAGGTAGCCACGCCGGCGCAGTTGATGGAACTGCCCGGCACTCAACACGTCCCGCAACAGCGTCTCCGCTCGTTGTTCGGAGACAATACGCGACCGATAGGTCACGGAGGAACTGAAGTGTAAGAGGGTAAAGAACAACGCCAGCAGCAGGACGGCCGCCAGCAACGAGAAGACCTGATCGGCGAGGATCATCCGCCGGCAACACGCGGGATCATGACGATTTGCTCGGCGTTCGGATCGAACGTGTCGATCTTTTCACCGAGCTCACCCGGTCGGACCCGAAATGCAGTCGATCCCCGGGCGCGCTCTTCCCGGAAGATGCGCTCCGCCTCCCGAACGGCCGCTGCGCTCTCCGGGTCGCCGATCGCCACCCGTTGCGGATTCCATTCGTAGCTACTATCGCCGCGCCAAGACATCACCCGAAGCCGTGCCATGCGTTGCCCCCTTGAACTCACGCACCTGGCGTGCATACGAACGGAAAATGCATTCCGCCGGCCCGAATAAGATCGCGTCAGCGCTACCTGCACCGTCCGTGTAGGACCAGAATACACTACAATTGGCTATCACGTTTCGTGCCAGAACCCTAACTGCGATCTCCCCGTAGCGCCGGGCCGTGCGGCACTTTGACGCTATACCCTTCGTTGGAGGCGAACACCGACGGCAGCTTTGCCGCTGCAGCGCCACAGGTGGGGCACGTGCCCAGCGCATCAGACTCCCGGAAGGGCCGCATCAGTTCAAAGTCCTTGCGACAGTTGGCACAGTAATACTCGTAGATCGGCATCGCTGTCTCCCATCTCATGATCTGACGTCCCACGTCTCACCACCGTGGGTTCGCGCCGCCCTATCCGCGGGCGTACAGTATGCATACCACATCGGAACGTTACCGTTGCGGTATCCTCTATAGCCGCGACATCGGCGAGCATAAGGGGGTCAGGTGACGGAGCGCTGGACGCGGCGACGAGTGCTGCACACACTGGTTGCCATCTCGCCGTTGCTTGCCGGCTGCACCGTTTCCGGGTCGCAGCAGCAACAGCAGCAACAGGCGCTCGCCAATGCGACCGCTACACCCACGGTTGGCGCGACACCTACCGTTGCCGGTACCGCCGCTGCCACTCCCTCCGCGTCGCCCGGCCCGGCGGCTACCTTCACCGCCGGCGGCAAGACAGCCCTGCGCTTCGGCGCGGTGGGCAGCACGGCGGAGTTAGACGCTTACGATGCGGCGGCCGCCGCCTATACCAAGGCCACACCAAACACGTCGATCACCGTGGAACGCCAGACCGGTGATGTCGCATCCACCCTCACGGCAGCACTCGCCGCCGGCACTGCGCCCGACCTGATCACCGTCCCCTGGGATAGCCTGGCCGCCTGGGCGAATCAAGGAGCGCTGGACAACCTGACCGCCCTCCTGGGCGCCAACAACCTGGACCTGTCCGGCGACGAGCGCCTGCTGCAGGATTTCGCCACCGTCAATGGCGTCACATTGGCGCTGCCGTTGAGCTACAACCCACGCGTGCTCTACGTCAACAGCGACCAGTTCGCGGCGGCGGGGATCAAGGCGCCCACCGACACCTTCGATTGGTCGGCCTTTGAGACGGCGGCGACGCACCTCACCGACGGCACGACACACAGCGGCTTCGCCACGGGCACGGCGCCGTTCGACTGGCTGCCCTGGGTGTGGGCAGCGGGCGGCAGTGTGTTTGACGACGACCTTTCCCCCACGAGTTGCACGCTCACCGATGCGCCCTCCGTCAGCGGACTTCAGCGCTTTGCCGACCTCTGGTTACAACATCACGGCGCCGCGACCCCGTCGGCAGCGGGCGCCGGCGCCACGCCACTCGACGGCTTTCTGAAAGGGACAGCCGGAATGATTGCCGGCGACCGTTCGACGCTCGCCAGTCTCGTACCGGCGCCCTTCAAATGGCAGGTGACCTATCTGCTGCAGGGGCCAGGGGGTCACGCTACAACGTACGGTGCCACGCTGATCGCGGTCAGCAAATCCAGCCGTCAGCCGATCATCGCCGGCAACGTCGCCGGCTATCTGGCCACTGATAAGGCGGCCCAGACGCTGTTAGCCAAGACCGGTATCGTGGTGCCGGCTTTGCGCTCCGCCGCCGAGTCGTCCGATTTCAAATTTGCCGGCGCGCCGGTCGACGACGCAGTCTTCACGCGCACGCTGCTCTTTGCCTATCAACCGCCCCGCACCGCCGCCTGGACGCAGATCCAAAGCGCCTGGAATCCGGAACTTCAGAAGCTTTGGGCAGGGCAGCAGAGCGCCGCCGACGCCGCCAAGGCTCTGGCGCCGAAGGTCAACGACGCCATCAAAGGCGTCTCCGCCACCCCCACCGTCCAACCGTTCGCCATCCAGCCGCCAACTCCCACGCTGGCGCCAACCGCCGTCCCAACGGCGCCGCCGACCGCCGCGCCCACAGTGGCAGGCACGGCGACGCCGGTGAAGTAGGGCGGGGCCGCCGATTTCCGTTAGAGGATCACTTGTAGCGCCTTTAAGGGTGCTTCGCGGTACCCGCCGCAGCGGGTGGTTAGCCTGCCCGTAAATGGGCAGGTGAACTGGAAGGAACTGTCACGTGAGCGACGAGATCGAGCCAAACGTGGGAACGCCAGTCCACCGAACGACATCTACAACATCGACATCCACGGGCAGCGCTTCGGCGGAGCAGTTAACGCGAATCGAACGGGTCGTCTGGGCGACACCCCTCGCTGCGGAGATCGAACCCTGGACCACGCCGGGCCGCGTGACGGTGGTGGCGATGGACATGCATGGCACGGGATCCCAGTGATGACCGACGACATTACCTACCTGACGATCGCCGAAGCTGGGCGGCGTTTTCGAGCCGGTGCTTTGCGCCCCGAGCCGCTGGTAGAGGCGCTACTGGACCGTATCGACGGGCAGGATGGGCAGGTTGGGGCCTGGGTCTCCGTGTGGCGCGATGAGGCGCTCGCGGCGGCACGGTTGGCCGGTGCAGAACTGGCCGCCAGCTACGATCGCGGCCTGCTGCACGGCATCCCCATCGGCGTCAAGGACCTGATCGACGTGGCAGGGCAGCCGACGCTCGCCGGTGCGCCGGACCTGTTGCCGGCGCACCCGGCTGATACTGACGCCACGGTGGTGACGCGCCTGCGCGCCGCCGGCGCCATCCTGCTGGGCAAAACGCAGACGCACCCGCTAGCGATGGGCACGATTACCCCCACGACGCGAAACCCTTGGGATCTGGAACGGGTGCCCGGCGGCTCCAGCGGTGGCTCGGCGGCGGCGCTGGCCGCCGGCATGTGCCTCGGCGCGCTCGGCAGCGACACCGGCGGCTCCATCCGGCTACCCGCCGCGCTATGCGGCGTGACCGGCCTCAAGCCCACCTACGGGCGGGTCAGCCGTCGCGGCGTCCTGCCGCTGGCCTGGACCCTTGACCACGTCGGGCCGCTGGCACGGAGCGTGGAGGACACCGGCCTGCTGTTGCAGGTGCTCGCCGGCTACGACGCCGCCGACCCGCGTAGCGTCGATACACCGATCCCCGATTACCTGGGCGAAAAGGATGCCGGCGTAGATGGCCTGCGCATCGGGCGACTGGTCGGCCCCTTCACCGAAGGCCTGCATGCGGCCTATCCGCCGGCGCTGGCGGCGGCGACGGCGGCCCTGGAGCAGTTGGGCGCACTGATCGCCGATGCAGAACTGCCCTACGGGCGCGAAGCGCCCGTCCTGATGGAGGCAATCTTGCCGGCCGAGGCGGCCACCATCCATCACGAGCGCCTCCGCCGCTATCCTGAACACTTCCACCCCACCGTCGCGCCCCGTCTGGCAGCCGGTCTGCAAATCCCGGCTGCCAGCTATCTGCAGGCACAGCGCCTGCGCGAAGCGATGCGCGGCGCCTGCCTCGCGCTATTTGACCGCTGCGACCTGCTACTCGCACCCGCCGACCATCAGCCGGCGCCGCTCGTCAGTTCGGGAACGGGAGCCACCACCCGCTTCACCACCCCCTTTAATCTCACCGGCTTCCCGGCGCTGGCGCTGCCCTGCGGCTTCACCGACGACGGTTTGCCCCTCGGTATGCAGCTCATCGCCGCCCCCTGGGCTGAGCGCACGCTGATCCGCGCCGGCTGCGCCTATCAAGGCGCAACACGCTGGCACAGTCGGCAGCCAGGCTGAACCAGTGGGAGAGGCTCCATCGGTATCCCCGCAGGTCCAGGACCTTCGAGCGATCCTCCACCAGGCTTTGCGGACGGTATCGCCACTGGAGCGATACAAGCCCAGCCCGACGCGGCGCACGGTTGACGGCGACGTCGCACTGTTTGCTGGAGCCGATTTCCGGCACGTTCAGGTGCTCGGTCCAGCAGTACCAAAGCACGTCTTTGCCCTGGCTGCGGCCTTTTTCGGCGACGCTGACGGCTATAGCGTCGAAGTGGAAGTGGAAACGGCCGGCGCGGTCGAAAACGCCCTGATTAGGCGAGAATGGGTACTCACGGATGAAGAACCCGCCCTGGTACTGTCGGAGATCCCTAATCCGCCGGTGGCGCCTGCCGGCCTCTCGATCCGCCTGGTTACGGACGCTGCGGGCCTCGACGATTTCCACGCATTAAGTCCCCAGAGTGCGCGTTGGGTACCTTCCGTAGCCGCGGCAACGGCCCCCGCCGTCGCGCTCTTCGTCGGCTATGTGGCTGGAGTTCCCGCCGCCGGCGCGCGCATGGCCTGCCTGGGGCCGACGGTCGAAATAACCAGCGTCACCACTGCCGCCGAGTTCCGGCGACGCGGCTACGGCACCGCGCTAACCTGGGCGGCCATTGGTGAGGGCGGCCGCCGCGGCTGCACCGCCGCCATGCTCACCGCTACAGCCATTGGCTATCCCCTCTATCTGCGCATGGGCTTCCGCCGGGTCTGTACCTTCCGCTCCTACGTGCAACCAACCGTCCCAATGGAAACAGTGGGCCAGGCGTCATCAGGGGAAGGTTGACGGAAGAAACTGGGGCGCGCGTCGCGCCTGGCCGGCTTGTTCGAAAGCAAAGGCGATCTCGATCAGCTTTTGCTCGCTAAAGGCGCGGCCAACCAGTAGCAGGCCAACCGGCAGGCCGAAGCTGAAGCCGGCCGGCACGCTGATCACCGGGTAACCGGCCCGCGCGGCGGGACCTGATCCGCCGCCGCGACCGTGGTCGCCATTAATCCAGTCGATCTTCCAGGGCGTGTCGGATGAAGGCAGCACCAGGGCGTCCAGGTGATGCTTTTCCATGACGGCGTCCAGGCCCTCCTGTCGGGACGCCCGCCAGTTTTGCTCGCGCGCGGTCAGGTAGGCGGGATCGTCCAGGCCGCCGACGGCCAGGGCCTTCAAGAGCAATTCCTGGCCGAAGTAGGGCATTTCTTCCGCCGCGTGGTCGGCATTGAAGCGGATCAGGTCGTCCAGGCTGTGCACCGGCAGGTCCGGCGAGACCCTTGCCAGATACGCATTGAGGCCGGCCTTGAACTCGTGCAGCAAGACGGCCATTTCGGCCTCTCTACTGTTGGTCGTCGCGGCAACCGGCAGGTTCGTCGGATCCACCAGCGTTGCGCCCAGCTCCTGGAAGAGACGCAAGGCATCGTTGATGACCGCGTCTACCTTGTCGCTGTAGCCGAAAAAGCGGTCCCGCGGCACGCCAAGCCGGACGGCGCGCGCCCCGTCTCTGGTTAAAGCGCGTCTGTAGTCATTGGAAGCGTGCCCGACGCTGTGGGCCGTCGCCTGGTCATGCGGATCAACGCCGGCGATGGTGGCCAGGACCAGGGCAGCGTCGGTGACGGTGCGGGCGAGAGGGCCGACGGAGTCCTGGCTGGCACTGATCGGAATCACACCGCGACGGCTCGTCAGCCCGACCGTCGGCTTGATACCGACGACCCCGCAGGCGGCAGCGGGCGAGACGATGGAGCCGTTGGTTTCCGTCCCCAGACAGGCGGCGGCGAAGTTGGCCGCCGCCGCCGCTCCCGAACCGGAACTGGAACCGCCGGGCGAGCGATCAAGGGCATACGGATTGCGACACTGCCCGCCCACGCCACTCCACCCGCTCGACGAGCTTGTGGAGCGGAAGTTCGCCCATTCGCTCATGTTCAGTTTCCCCAGCAGGATTGCGCCGGCCGCGCGCAGTCGCTGGGCGACGAAGGCGTCTTCCGGCGGATGCCAACCGGTCAGCGCCAGTGAGCCGGCCCGCGTGCCCATGGCATCGGCCGTGTCGATATTGTCCTTGAGCAAGATCGGGATGCCATGCAGTGGTCCGCGTGGCCCGCGCTCACGGCGTTCGCGGTCGAGCTGCGCGGCATTATCGAAGGCGGAGGGATTCGTCTCCAACACCGCCCGCAGTGCGGGACCTTGCCGGTCCAGCGCCGCGATACGCTGGCTATACAGGTCGACCAGGCGTTCCGACGTCAACTCACCGTGTTGCAGGTGCTCCTGCAACACGGTGATCGTCAGTTCCTCCGACGAAAACTCCGCCGGCTCGTCATCTGGACCCGCCATCCGTCCCTCACCCTCCCGCCAAGGCATCCGCCACCGGTGGCGCTGCTATCGATGCGCCGCCCAGTAAGGCCACATTTTTGCACCGGCCAGCCGCGGCAGTCTAGCGGAAGATGCGAGCCACCGGCATCGTGACGCCTGGAAACAAGGGACAAGCCAGAATGTCACCGGATGTCAGGACCGCCACCTGAATGAGCTGTCCCTCGCGCTGCGCGTACTGCCGGATGGTGCGGGCGTTCGTGTCGAGCAGCCAGTAGTGCTGAACGCCGGCCCGCGCATAGGCGTTGAACTTCTCGCCGCCGGGAAGGTCGCGTTCGGCGGTGGTGGGGGAGAGCACCTCCACGACGAGGTCGGGCGCGCCGACGACACAGTTCGGCCCATCTTTGCCGGCATCGAGGAGTTCCACCCGATTCAGGCTCACGAAAAAGGCGACCGGCTTGAAGACATCTTCGGCCTCCATGCCACGCTCGGGATAATCGAGGGCCACTACACGGTCGGCGCCAGCCTGACCGTAGCCGGCCTCCTCGGCCGCCCACAAAAGGGCAAAGATGGGCATTTCGGCTTTCATGTGGGGATTACTGGGACTTGAATTGACCACCAGTGCGCCCCCGATCAGTTCCATCCATTGGTAGGTGCCCGACCGTTCCATGTCGTCGATGATCTCCAGGAATTCCCGCAGTGTGCAGCGCGTGCGCGTTAGCGTTGCCGACATGGTTCGCTCCTCCTACCGTTCAGCGAGCGCCGCTTGGGTGGGCACAGTAGCTCCTGGCCGGTACGCGCAGTATGCCATGGGGCTTCGGACGCGTGAGGACCGGGTGCGCAGCCAGCCTACCCGTGCTGCCATACTCGCCTCACACCATTTTCTACGGCCGCATCCCCGCTGGGCGTGACGACAGGTAAATACTGCCGGCGATAAGCACGGCCCCGGCCAGAAAGCCCCAACTGATCGGCTCGCCCAGCAGAACCGCGCCGAGGGCGCTGCCTACGAGGGGCTGCAGGAAGAAGTAGAGCGAGCCGGTCGCCGCCTCAACGTATTCGAATCCCTTATTCCACAGGTAGAAGGCGAGCGCCGTCGAGATAACACCGAGATAGGCAACGCCGACCCAGAGCAGCGGCGTGGTGGGAAGGACAAAGCCGGAACTGGCCCACTGCCAGCCGGCCACGGGAGCAGTGAAAATCGCCCCGAACAAACTCGCCCAGGCAGTGACGGTCAAGGCGGAGTAGTGGTGCGTCAGCCGGCGACTGAGCACGGTATAGAGCGCCCACGTCACCGCAGCGCCGAAGAGCAACACGTTGCCGGTGCGGGCGTCGCCCGCCCCACCCATATTGCCGGACAGGCCGACGACCAGGCAAACGCCGGCGAAAGCGACGGCGATCGCGGCCACCTTGTCCGGGCGCAGCGGCTCGCGTAGTAGCTGGTAGGCAAAGAGGGCAATAAAGGCTGGTGACGCTGCCGTCACCAGCGATCCCAACGCCGCCCCGCTCCGCGCGGTGCCCAGAAACTGCAAGCCGATGGACAGCGTATAGCCCACCAGTCCGACCAGCGCCAGCGCCGCCAGATCCGCCGACTGCACGCGCCAACTCTTCCGCACCTGGGCAACCGCACCCAGGACGGCGAGACTCAGGAGGATGCGAAACTCCAGCAGCACCCACGGAGGAATGTGCCCAAGAACGATGGTGCTGACGACATACAAGCCGCCCCAGATGGCGGCAGCCGTCGAAAGGCAGGCCGGACCGGCGAGACGCTGCCCGATGGTGGACGTCGCCGCGCTTGTCAACGGCATCATCCCCGCCGCGCCGGCGCCCCTATCCCGTTCGTGGAAACTACCGCCCCGCGCCGCCGTTCATCTCATCAAGCAGCCGCTTGGTAAGCAGGCCGGCGGCGGCGGCCGCGGCGGCCTCAATCCCACGAGCGGCTAGTAGCTCAAAGGTTGAACTCTTGCGTTCGATCACGATCGTGCCTTCGCTTTTGGCCTTTGGATCGGTGCGGTTAATGGTTAGTCGCAGGTCCTTGGCCTGCTCCGCCACAATCATCGGCAGGCCGCCGAGGGTTTCGTCCAGCGTCTCCTGCAGTTGCCGCAAATAGCGGTTAGCCTGTGCCTTCCGCTTGGCGCTGGGGCGAATCAGCCAGTAACCATGCTTGAGGCCACGTTTCGGTCCCCCGGCGATCACAAAGCCGGCGGCCAGGGCGATGCCGGCATAGAGCAGTGGCTGCCGGCGCACACGGGCCTGCCAGTCCAGCAGGTCCCGGACTGCCGCCTCCAATTCGTCCAGGGTCGCCGTCATATCGCCGCGCGTGCGAGCGATGGCCTGCTGGGACCGCGTCGGTGTGGTGGCCGGCATATCGTCCCGCGCGCGGACTATGGCCTCATTCGTCTGAGTTGCTCTTTCAGCCACGCCAGATCCTCTCTTAACGTCTGTATGGTGAGCACCGGCTTCGGGGATTGCATCCGTCGCACGCCGATCAAGGCGACGATGCCGAAGATAATCGTGTAAATCAACCAGGTGATGATCAATCCGAGCCAGAGATGACCGGTGAGATAGCTGAAGAGGTCAACAATCAGCATGAAGATGAAGACGAACAGCGCCAGGAGCAAGACGACCCCGGCCACGATCAGCATCGCCGCGGCCTTCACGTCGCGCAGGATCTTGGACATCGTCTCTTGCTTGGCCAGGTCGATCTCCTGGCGGACGAGCGTCTTCGCTTCGTCGATCAGTGTGCGGCCGAGACTGAAGATGCCGCGTCGCCCGGTACGGGGGGAACCGTCTTCTATCATCACTACACCAACCGCGCGATCACGACACCGAGGGCGACCGCGCCCCCCAGCAGCAGCGCCGGCTGGTGCATCAAGAACAGTCGCGCTCGCGCCAGCCCCTGTTGCACGGCGGTAGTAGCCGTCATCTTCGCGTTGCCTGCTCCTGCCGAGACGTTGCCGGCGACCTGAGCGGCACCGGAGGCCACCTGGCCGGCGGCAGCACCGGTCGCTTCCGCGGCTTGACCGGCAGCCTGGCTCACCGTCGCCGAAATCGCTGCCCCGGTCTGCGTTGCACGCGCCGCGGCGGCGTCTTTTGCTGATCCCGCCGCGTCCACGGCAGACGTCACTGCGAAACTAGCCGCTGCTGTCGCCTGCGCCACCCGGTCGCGTACCGCGGCGACCGGCCCGCCGGCGTTGCCCCCTACCGGATTGGAGGCGACGGGCTCGTCACTGGTCCCTGCTGTCGGTGACGAATTCGGACTTGCGGTCGACCTGCTACTCTCCATGCATTCTCCCCGTCCCGCTATCGTTCCACGCCCCTGCGAACCGGGACCGATCTAGCTGCCAAAAATCTGGTTGATACGTTCCATCACCTGCTGACGAGCGTTGGCGCCACTGCGCGGCGCGGCCATGAGTCCGACCGCCACACCCAACAGTATCCAGACGAGACCCTTCATGCCGCTTCTCCTTTCCTTTGCCTGGCTGGCGACCCATGCGCTGCCCGGCGTCGGAACTGCGTAGCAACCGACGTGCCAGTGTAACGCGGGAGTTGCAATTCGTGCTACCGTTACCCCTGCCTGGCGCCCGCCATTGTATTCTACCCGCCAAACGGGCGGCGTGTCTCCGGTGCGCGATATGCTACCCTGGCGTGATCCGCACAGAGAGAGGCAGGCCAGGTGCTCCCAACCGTCATCACCTATCACGTCGAGCGCAACAACGAAGAGGCTCCCGCCGAAGTCTTGGCCACCGTTCTCAAGCAGGTACGCCTGGCCGAGACGCTCGGCTACAGCGGCGCCTGGTTCGCCGAGCATCACTTCGGCAGTCAACGCGGCGTGCTGCCCTCACCGCTCTTGCTGGCGACTTTTGTGGCCGGCCAGACCCAGCGCCTCCGCGTCGGCACCTCGATCATTTGCTTGCCCCTCCATCATCCGGTCAATGTGGCGGAAGATATCGCGGTCGCCGACCTCTTAAGCGGCGGCCGCCTGGATATCGGTTTTGGCAGCGGTAGTGCGGCGGCGGACTTTGTCATCTTTGGCAGCAGCCAGGCGGAGCGGCACGAGCGCTTCGATGAAGCTCTCACCATTGTGCAGCGCTGCTGGAGCGGTGAACCGCTGGACCATCAGGGGCGCTTCTACCAGTTGCAAACCGTCCGCTGCATTCCCACTCCACAGCAAGCGCCGAGCGACCTTGTCTGGCTGGCGGCGTCCAGCGAGCCGACAGCGCGCCTGGCGGGGCGCCTCGGCTTTGGTCTCCAGTTACCGCGGGGCCGGCCTGCACCGGCGTACATGCCGGTGATCACTGCCTACCGCGAGGAATGGCAGCGCGCCGGCCACGGCCCCGATCGCCACCAACGCATCTCCATCGCTCGCTGCCTGTACGTCGGCGTCGACGACGCGGAGGCGCTGCGCACAGTGGAAGCGGCCACCCGCCGTTTTTCCCAGCATGGCCCATCGCCCATCCCCGGCACGCCGGATATCGCCGATCTGTTGGATCGCCTGAATTTCTGTGTCGGCGGCCCGGAAACGGTGCTGGCCCACCTCCGCGACCTCCGCGCCATCACCGGCCTGACGCACCTCTCGATGCAACCGACCTGGGAGAACCTGCCATCGGAGGCCACCTGCGCGTCGTTGCGGCGATACTCCGAATTCGTGGCGCCGGCGTTGTAAGGACCTCACCCCCTGCCCCTCTCCTGGACGGAGAGGAGGAAAAGAAGACGATATGACTCCTCCGTGCTCTCCTCTCCGCCCAGGAGAGGGGTCGGGGGTGAGGTCTAAATGTAATACATCTCTTGGCTGCGGCTGGCCGCCTGGCGCGAGGCGAGTTGGGCGAGGGTGGTGCCCTGGAGGACGCGCATACTGGCGTCTTCCATGTTGCGCCAGATTTCCTGGATGGCGCAGTTGCCACCCAACTGGCAGGTGTGCTCGTCCTGCATGCAACTGACGAACGTGCTCGGGCCCTCAAGGGCGACCACAATCTCTGCCAACGTCACTTCATCCGGCCGCCGGGCGAGCGTATGCCCGCCGGACGGGCCGCGCACGCTATGGACCAACCCCGCCTTCCGTAACGCCGTCAGGAGTTGATCGAGATAGGGGTCGGAAATGCGCTGCCGGGCGGCGATCTGCGCACTTTGCACGGTGCCCTGACCGTAGTGTTCCGCCAGGTCAATCATGGCGCGAAGGCCATAATCGGCCCGCATTGAAACTCTCATACGCTCACTCTACAGCGGATAGGCAGTCGGGCGCAAGATGGCATCGACATTGCCGCTACTTTACGGTCACCGGACCCTTGCTGACGCTCACGTCATCGAGCACGCAGGTGCAGTTGAGCGTTCCGTCGGCATGCATGCCGACGAAGATGGTATCGGCGACCGTCGGCAGCAGGGTGGCGGGACGCTGACCAACGAGCGTGCCGTCGGTCAGCAGTTCCATATGCCCATCCGGTGTCCAGATTCCGCCCGCATGATGCCATTGCCCCCGCCTCCAGCCGGCCACACCATAGGCGAGGTCGGACTCTCCTGCCGGACTCCAGATCTGGAAGCGCAGATTATTGGCGCCGTCTTTCGATAGGCGAATTCCCGCTGCCGGCGTGCCGATGTCCACAAAGACATGCGACTGCTGATCGTTGCCATCCCAGAGGGGCTGCACCCAGATGCCGAGCGCCCCATGCCGCGGATCAACGGGGATGTGCTGATAGGTGAGCGCGTTGATTCCCGTCACCAGGGCGCCACCGCCATCACGCCCCGGCGCCGGCACGAACCGCCCCCCCGCCGGTTCCTGACCGCCGCTCCCCACAGCGGAGCCATCAAAGGAGAGGTGCAGCAGCAGGTACGCCGGCGCTACCGTCCAGGTCACCGCCGGTGCTACGCCGACCGGCGATGGCGGAGCGACAGCCTCGGGGAGGAAGGTGATCGTGCCGTCACGCACGGGAGTGGTGTACCAGGTCCGGCCCGGGAACAGGGCATGGATCCGATCGCCCGCCGGGCCCGGCGGCAGGTACACGAAGACGGTGCGACAGCGCCGGTCGGGACAGTTCATGGGTCCAAACAGGTCGCGGTATTGGATGCCATCGGGCGTGGCCACTACCGCGTTTGACAGGTCCATGGTGCGGCCCGTGAGGTCGTGCTGAATGCTACTGCCGAGCACGAGTCCTCCGGCGCCCGGGCGGCCCGACAGCGGGCTGTAGAGTTGCACCTGGCGCGGCTCGAAAAAGATGGCGTTGCAGGCGAGGAGCGCCACGCCCAGGCCGGCGGTCGCCAGCCGGCCCCGGCGGACAGCGTCGCGCCGACCGAAGCGCGTGAGCGCCTCCGTCACTGTTGCCATCAGGACGGCGAAACCGCGAGCGCTCAGAATGACGAAGGCGACGAAGCCATCAAAGTAGTAGCGCGGACCGTAGGTAATGCCGTGATAATACAGGCCGACATACGCCCCAACGAAGCTGAGCGCGATAGCGCCGTAGAGGAAGTCCCACGGTCGGGTGCGCCGGAGGAGAAAAGGCAGCAGCACGATCGCTAGGGCGACGGAAAAGGGCCAGCCGAAAAGCTCGATGACCAGCGCGGTGAGCTGCTCGTCGGCGTTGACTAGCCCGCCGGCGGGCGTATGACGGCCATAGAACCCCACACCAAGGCCGAAGCCGTAGCGGTTCTCCGTGGCGCTGAAAAGGGTGCGGGGGAGCAACGTCGGCGACCCCGTGAGCGCCGTATTCCAGGCGAGATACACCAGCGTGAAGCCGGCCAGGCAGCCGGCGGCAAGGAGCAGGTCGGGCAGAATGGCGCGCGTGGGGGTGCAACGCCGCCAGATAAGCAGGAAGGTCGCGGCGCCGATCGCCCCGTAGAGGAGGAAGGAGAGTTCGCGGGTGAGCAAGATCGCCCCCACCGCGGCGGCGCCGAGCAGCACCCAACGCCGCGCCGGCTGCCCCGCGTAGCGCGTGAGTGCATAGATCAGGCACGTGCCGTAGAACATCGTCGGCACGTGGCTCATGAAAGCGCCGGCCTGCAGTTGCAGGAAGGGGGAACTTGCCATCAAGACGGCGGCGACCAACGCCGTCGTGACGCCGTACTGTCGCCGCACCATGGCGTAGGTGAGCACGATCGCGCCCACCCCCATCACGGGCTCGACGAGCCACGGCAGGTGGGCCAGAAAGCCTAGCGCCAGCACGAACGACGTTCCCTGAACATACATGGAAAACCAGCGCCCGGCGTGAATGACGGTGAACGGCGTTGGAAAAGCATCGGGGATGGCCGGCGCAGCCACGGAGAGGTGACCGGACGCCAGGATCTTCGCCTGGAAATAGTAGGAGATGCCGTCGAGAATGTGGGGGGCGCGGTCGAAGAGCGCGGTCGCGGCGAAGATCATCGCCGCCAATCCGACGCCGAGCGCCGCCGGCAAAGCGATGCGCACCAGACGGTCACTCACGCCGGGCAGGGGCAGCGCGGGCAGCAAGGCGGCAATGGGAATCAGCAGGGCGAGGAGGGCCAAACCAACCGCCGCCGTGCGCAGCAGCATGGCGACATTCTCCGCGGCGATGGGCACGGGGTCCAGCGGGAAATAGGTCCTGGCGATCTGCTGCCCGTTGTCCGTCGCCGTCGCGCTCTGATCGATGGCGATCTGCTTATCATTGCGGTCGATGATGAGGCTGGTCAGGCCGCCCGATGCGCCGATGAAGTCGAGGCTGCGCGTCGTCTCCACCCGATGGAGGTCGACCGTCAGGGTGAACGACGGCGGCAATGGCGTCTCGGAATCAGGCGCCGGACGGGGCTGCATAGACACCACCTGGCCCTGCCCATCGCGGATCAGAAGGTCCTGCCACCGGCTATAGGTTGACGCATCGCGCAGCCAGGCTTGAAACCGGAAATACGGAGCGGCGGCGTGCTGGGCAAAGTAGGCTGGATCATAGGTGAAGTTATTCGTGCTGTCCGATCCGTCGATCGGATACTCTCGCCGTTCCGGATCCAGCGTCGGGAAGCGCAGGGCGCGCAGCGGCTGGGGGAGTGGTGCAACGAGCGTTTGCTGGTCGGCGAAGATGGTGAGGCGGGTGCTGTTACCGTCGATTCGCACCCGCTCGGGAAAACGATCTAACAGCAGATTGCTTACCGCGATCAGCAGCGGCACGGCGATGGCGAGCAGCAGGTAACTCCGCCATGGCCCCTCTGGGCGGAGCCTGCTCAGCACACCGGTGCAACCCTTCCCGTGCCTGCGATAAGCAGGCTCTGAAGCTGACCGAGCTTATCGTCGCCCGCGCTTACCCCGCCCGCTGGGCCGCCCCCCGCCAACACCGGCCCCCACGGGCGTGTGGTTGGTCGTCGCGCCGGCGGCATAGGCTACCACGCCATCAGGCTGGGGCACACCGTCCACCAGGCGCCGCGGATCCACGGTCAAGGAGTCGCCCTGGAGGTCACGCCGCAACTCGACGATCTGATCCCGCAGCAGAGCGGCGCGCTCGAATTCCAGGCTCTTGGACGCCGTCTTCATCTGGCTTTCCAGATCCTTGATCAGCCGCACCAGTTCATCGCGGGGGATCTCCCGCATCCCTTCGGTGTTGTAGGTGGCCTTCTCTTCCGCCACCTTGCGCATGGCGTTGCCGATATCCTTGATCGCCTTGCGGATGCTGGCCGGCTCGATGCCGTGCGCCTCGTTGTAGGCAATCTGGATACGGCGGCGACGGTAGGTCTCGTCGATCGCCCGCTGCATGGAGCCGGTGACGCGGTCGGCGTACATAATGACGTGGCCGCTGAGGTGGCGCGCCGCTCGCCCGATGGTCTGGATCAGGGACCCTTCCGAGCGCAGATACCCTTCCTTATCGGCGTCCAGGATACAGACCAGCGACACTTCCGGCAGATCGAGCCCTTCCCGCAACAGGTTGATGCCTACCACTACGTCATAGACACCGAGCCGCAGATCGCGCAGGATTTCGATCCGCTCCAGCGCCTGGATCTCGGAATGGAGATATTGCACTTTGATGCCCATTTCGTGCATGTAGTCGGCCAGGTCTTCCGCCATCTTCTTGGTCAGCGTCGTCACCAGGACGCGCTCACCGGCGCCGACCCGCTGCCGCACTTGCTCCAGCAGGTCATCAATCTGCTTGCTGGTGGGCTTGACGGAAATGCTGGGATCGATCAGGCCGGTAGGCCGGATGATCTGCTCCACCACCTGCTTGCTGTGCTCCAACTCATAGGGGCCGGGGGTGGCCGAGACGTAGACGGCCTGACGAATGTGCTCCTCGAACTCGGGAAACGTCAAGGGACGGTTGTCCAGCGCCGAGGGCAGGCGAAAGCCGTAGTCGACGAGGACCGACTTCCGCGCCTGATCGCCGGCGAACATGCCGCGCACCTGGGGCAAGCCGACGTGCGACTCGTCCATAAAGAGCAAGAAGTCGTCGCTCATATAGTCGAGCAGACACCAGGGCCGCTCGCCCGCCCCGCGTCCGGTCAGGTGGCGGGAGTAGTTCTCGATGCCGGTGCAGAAGCCGAATTCGCGGATCATCTCCAGGTCGAAGTTCGTCCGTTGCTTGAGGCGGGCCGCCTCCAGAATCTTGCCTTCGCCATCCAGTTCGGCCAGGCGCTGCTCCAACTCTTCCTCAATGGTGACGACCGCACGCTGCTGCCGTTCCTTGGTCGTCACGAAGTGGCTGGCCGGATAGATGTCGATCGCCACCCGCTCGGCCAGGATTTCCCCCGTCAAGGGGTCCAGTTCCACGATCCGCTCGATCTCGTCGCCGAAGGACTCGATGCGGACGGCGATATCTTCGTAGGAGGGGAACACTTCTAACACGTCGCCGCGCACGCGGAACTTGCCGCGCGTCAACGTCATATCGTTGCGCTCGTACTGAATCTCCGTCAGATGGCGCAATACCTTGTCCCGCCGGCGCACCTCCCCTTTCTTGAGGGAGACGATGACCTGGTTATAGTCTTCCGGCGAGCCGAGACCATAGATGCAGGAGACGCTGGCGACGATCACCACGTCGCGGCGGGTGAAGAGGGAGTGCGTGGCGGCGTGGCGCAGCTTCTCGATCTCGTCGTTGATCGAGGAATCTTTCTCGATATAGGTATCGCTGCGCGCGATATAGGCTTCCGGCTGGTAGTAGTCATAATAGGAAACGAAGTATTCGACGGCGTTGTCGGGAAAGAACTCCTTGAACTCCGAGCAGAGTTGCGCCGCCAGCGTCTTGTTCGGCGCCATCACCAGGGCCGGCCGTTGCAACTGCTCGATGACCTTGGCCACCGTGAAGGTCTTGCCCGTGCCGGTGGCGCCGAGCAACGTCTGGTGCCGGTAGCCGGCGCGCAGCCCGCTGACCAACTGCTCAATGGCCAGGGGTTGGTCGCCCGTTGGCTCGAAGGGGGCGACGACTTTGAAATCGGGCATGGCGCGGCACTCCGACGCAATTAGCTAGAACGGGTGTACGAAAACCTGCCGGTATTGTACCATCCGCCCCCAATTACGGACCCGAAACTACGGGCCCGAATCGCGCTCGTCGGCCGCCCCCGCCGCCGGTAAAATCTCTACCAAGCCGACCGGCATGGCGACGAAATAGCCCTCGCGATCCAGCATGCGCGCGGTGTCGGCGGCATAGCAGCGCAGACCGAAGGCGACCAGGGCGTCGCGCATATAGCAAACGGCGTCAGGCCGGCCCCCGACGATTGCGCCGTGGTAGCCTTCCGCCACCACCCGTCGCACCGCCTCTACCGCCTGCCGGCAGATCTCCTCCGGTCCCAGCCCGACCGAGAGAATGACGCCCACCGGCTCGGGCGTCACGTCATACCCCTGGGCCTGATACTGCTCGAGATAGGGTCGGTGATCGGTCAGTGAAAGATTGGCGAGGCGCAAGGCGCCGGAGTTTGCATCCATGTGACCTCCTATGCGCTTTGGACATGCATCAATGATGCCGCCCATGCAGAGCTGCGCCCAAGGCGAGCGCATCACGGCACGTAGGGGCGTATTGCATACGCCCTGGTCTTCCCTCCTCACCATCGCTCCGAGGTCGCCAGCACGGTCATGCATCGTCTGGTCGCTCTGGATCGCGCGACAATGATGGGTGGCTATGTAGATTCGGGGGAATAATCTGGACGATGAAGGGAGACCGAGATATTGCTGGTGGTGGCTGCGTCGGTCTCAACGTCCGCGCCTGCCAGGGGCCAACCGCCGCGCTCTTCGATCGCCGCATCGATTTCAGCCATGAGCCTGATCGTCTCACCCAGAGCGCGCACGACCTTTTGATAGTGGGTGATGTCCTCGAAGGTCAGCGCCCGCCCGCGCCGATCCTTGAGCCACTTCTCGCACACCTGATAGCCGCCGACGCGGAACTCCCAGATCTCGGACGGAACACCATCGAAATAGCGAAACTCCAGGTAGTCGGTGAGCAGCAGGTTTTCGAGCGCGGGCAGGTAGCGCCGGAGCTGTTCGCTCCGTTCCGTTTCATCCAGCGACACCGCAACGTCCTTCGTTTCGACGTAGCCGACGGTGAGTGGCCCGTAGCCGGTATCGCGGGAGACGACATAGTCAGGAGCGCCGCAGGCTACACGTTTGGGGTCGTTTGTGGCCGTGACATGGGGGCCGAGTGCCTCAATCAGTCCCTTTAGCGCCGGTCGGTAGCTATGCTCCGTGGCGAGGCCGGACCGCAGCGTTCGCTCTACCTCTCGTTGATACGACCGGATTGCGTCTGCGCTCACTGCCTCGTGCCCCCAGATCTCGCGTCACACGTACCGTCATCGATGGCGAGTTTTGCCCGATTTCACCGACTGTTTCCGCGTTACCAATCCGAAATGGTATTGCGTGGTGCGAGAGGGGGCAAGGCGGCGCTCGCTCCGCAGGGTGCGATTGCAGAGAAGTTACGCCTGGGGAACGTCCACCGGCGCGTCGGCAAGGCTGGACGATGTCGACGACGACAAGATCCGATGGAACGTCGAGCAGCAGGGCGTATACAATACGCCCTTACAACAGTGGCGCGACGCGGCATCGCCCGCGTAGGGGCGTATTGCATACGCCCTGCTGGTTGGGCGCCGCCAGCGCAGGGAGTGCCTTCAGTCGACCGTTGCCCCCCGCCCGATCTCGCCGCTCTCCAGCATCGCCAGTAACGGGGAGTCGTCGATCGTCAGCGGCAGGTCAACCCTGCCGCGGCGCCGGCTGGATTCGTAGCTGGCGAAGATCAGCTCGGTGGCGCGTAGGGCGCGGGCGGCGGAGAGTTCTGGTTCGCGGCTCTCCTCCAGGGCGGCAATCAGGTCGATGATGCCCTGAGAAACGCCTTCGGTGGGGCCACCCAGGCGGTCACCGCTGATGTCCGGGTAGACCCAGCCGGCATCGCCTTTACCGCGCAGACGCAGCGGGGCGCGTTGCCCTTCCGGCATACGCGGCTGGACTTCGATGCTCCCTTCTGTACCGAGCAGGCGGTTGGCACAGCCGATCGCGGAATCGGGGCCGGTGAACAACTGCCCCAGCACGCGGTCCTGGTATTGGAACAGGCTCACCGCCTGGGTCTCGATTGGCACGCCGAAGACCTTGCTCGCCACGCGGTGGTCGATCTGCGCCAGCACCCAGCGCACCGGTGTCTCGTCGTGATAGAATTCGAACATATCGAACCAGTGGGTGCCCCAGTCGAAGAGGTTGGAACAGTTCCCTTCCATCCGCTGCAAATCGCCGATGACTCCCTCGTGCAGCAGACGCTTCGCGGCGCGAAAGGGGGCTTCAAAGCGGCGCTGGTGGTTGAAGGTGAGCTGGGTGCCGCTTTTGGCGCAGGCAGCCGCCAGGCAGCGCGCCTCTCCCCATGTCGGCGCCATCGGCTTCTCGCAATGCACCGCCCGGACACCGGCCTCGGCGCAGGCGATTGTCATGGGCGCATGCAAGTGCGGCCAGGTGCAGATGGAGACGATATCCGGTTTGCTTTCCGCCAGCATCTGCTGATAATCGACATAGATGGCCGGTGGATGCGCCGGGTCGCCATGCTCGGTGGCGAAGGCTTCGGCGTTCGCCGGCGAAATGTCGGCCAGCCCGACAAGGTCACACTTCCCGGTGGCCGTATAGCCACGGGCGTGCAAATGCGACTGGCCGAAGCCGGTGGCGCCTTCCGTCCGAATGGGACGGCCACAGCCGATGATGGCAACACGATAGGGCACGGAAAATTCCTTTCAAGAACTGGCGGCGGAAGACGGCCACGGCCAGATGCCCTCCATCTCCAGTGTCGGGCGCACGCCGGCTGCCTCTAACTCCTGGCGAGTTTCGTCGTCCGACCAGCGCTGGGCAGGCCAGTCCGGCGCGTTGGCAACGTACAGGGCGAGACGGGCGCTGAAGAGCGCCGAAAGTTTTAGCGACAGGCGGTGGACCTTATCCAGCGTATCGGCTGTCGTGTGGCCGACGCCGCGACCACCCGTCCGCGGCACGTCCGGGCTGGTCAGGATGGCGGCCGGGGCGCCTTTGAGGACGAACGGAAACTGGTCGGAGTACATGGAGAGGTGGTCGTCGACGGGGAAGGGCTCGCCCATCGCCCGGCCAATGGCTTCCAGGGCAGATCGCAACTCTGGACGGCGTTGGGTCGCCACCCCCTTCGTCGCGCCTGGCTCGGCGATCGTGTCCAGATTGAACAGCAGACGCAGGTGGCCGAACTCCGCCTGGTGGGCGGCGGCGTAGGCATAGGCGCCGTAGAGACCCAGCTCCTCTACCCCGAACGCCACGAAGCGCACCGTCCGGCGCAACGCCCGATGCTGCTGCGCCAGCCCCCGCGCCGCCTCCGCCATGGCGACCACGCCGCTGCCGTTGTCGAGCGCGGCCTCGGCGATATCGTGACCGTCGTAATGGGCGCCGATCAGCACGACTTCCTCCGGCAGTTCACTGCCCGGCAGGTCACCCACCAGATTCCAGCTAGTCATCTCCTGCGGCGTGTCGTGTGTCTCCGCTGCCAGGCGGATGGATTGCCCCTGCTCCAGTTGGCGGGCCAGACGCAGGCCATCCTCGCGCGTCACGGACAGGCCGGGGATGGGCGGGGCGTCGTGAAAGAAGAGGCCGCCGGTTTCGGCAAGCTGGCCCGGCGCGTCGCGCATCCACAGGACGCCGACGGCGCCCCGTCGGGCGGCGCGGGCGACTTTCTCGTCCCGATGCATGGCCTTCGCGCGCGGCGGGGTGGCGGCGCTAATCAGGGCAATCTTGCCGGTCAGGTCCGGGCCGGCGCGGCTGAGGTCCTTATCTGTCGCGCAACCCAGGTCCACGAGGTCGCCTTCAATCTGGGCGGAAGGAGAACCAGGCAAACTGAAGGTGGCGAGCTCCCGACCACCGTCGACCTGGCGCAACAATGGCGGCGCGCCGCGATGCCAGCCGGGATAGGTGAAGGGCTCCTCGTGGACGTTCCGCAAGCCGTAGCGCCGGAATATCTCCAGCAGCATGTCGGCGGCTCGGCGTTCGTCGGCAGTGCCGGCAAAACGGCCGTGGCACTGATCGCAGAGCGCCGTCAGCAGCGCCCAGCCGCCGTCACCTCGCCAGAGATCGCCGCACAGGGCGGCATCTGCTGCCGCTGTCTGGGAATTAAACTCCACTGTTTCAGGTCTCCTTTTCCAGCCGGCGGAAGCCGCGCTCCCAGTGGAGCAGCGGTCGCCGATCCTCGCCGGCGGCATCCTCCACCACGCCGACGTACAACGTGTGGTCGCGTGTCTCGAAGGCTTCCATCACCCGGCAGTCCAGGTAAGCCAGGCAATCATCCAGCAGCGGCGCACCGGTGACGCCGGCGTGAAAGGACACGGTGCGGAGGGCGCGCGCAGCGGGGTCGTTGGCATAGCCGAGACTCTGGGCTAGCTCCCCCTGTTCCTGATGGAGAAAGTTCACAGCAAAGACCCGCGCCGCCTCTAGCAGGCGATGCGTTTCACCGTCCCGCTTGATGCTCACCAGCACCGTCGGCGGATCAATCCCCACCGATAGGAACGACGTGACAAGAATCGCGCGTACCGCCGCCTCGTGGCGCACCGTCACCACCGTCACGCCCGAGGCCCACTGCCGCATCACCTGGCGGAAGCTATCGCCGCTTACCGGCATGTCCTGTACCCTCGCCGGCAAGCGTGCCGTCCTGCATCCACGCGGCGCTATCGCCTTTTTGCTCCCCGGCGTCACGTCGTCGGGGCACGCAGGAGGAACGGTAGCGGGCAAGAGGTAAGGTTGTCAACCATGATGGGGGCGCCGGAATGCTGGCCTGCGTGACGGTCAACGCGGCGGCGGTAAGGACGCCAGTACGCCGGCCAGGGCGAGCGCCAGCGCTAACGCTCCAGCCTCCAGTCGCCAGAGGCCGGCACGCTCGGTCCGCCGTTGGAGTGCAATGGCGGCGAGCGTGATCGCCCCGACGGTGGCCGCCATCTTGGCCAGGAAGGCCAGCCCGTAGGCAGAATGTACGACGCTCGCCGGTTGCGGGAAACGCAGCCAGGCAAGGATGGCGCCGGTGAGCGCCATGACGGCCAGCGACAACATGGCCAGCTTGCCAAAACGGGCGAGCAGATTGGCATGGTGATCGTCTGACGTGCGCCGCCAGACGCCGAGCAATCCCACCAGGCCGCCCAGCCAGGCAGCCATCGAGGCGATGTGCAACGCCTGCGTGGCGACCGCGAGGGCGGCGCCGGCGGCGTGGCTAGCTTCGCTATCCGCGATCGCGACGGCGAGGCCCAGCGCCAGGCACGCCGGCGCGAGCCGACTCGGTTGCTCCGGGTCCAACCCCGTCAGCATCCAGAGCAGCAGCGCGGCGCCAACCTGCATGCCGACGATTTCGCCAAAGCGGGAGCCAAACACCGCCCCCACGATGTCGGGATCGCCCAGCGCTGCGGCACCAAAGCTCACGATCTGGGCGATCACCGCCAGCGGCCCAGCGACGATCATGGCGATGATGCCGGTATTCAGCAGGCCGTCGAACCATGGTCGTAGCGTCGCCTCGTCGCCGCCCGCCGCATGCCAGACGAAACGCCGAAATGCGAAGGGACCAAAAGCGAGCGCGTAGCCGGCAAAGTGCAGCCAGTGGGCAAGCACCATGAGGAGGAAGGCCGGCGGCCAGACGGCGCCGATGTCGGCGGGCGCCACTGCGGCGGTGGGCACGGTGCTGACGTGGCCGACGCTGAAAACGTACCAGCCGCGCACCGGATGGGTATCGTCCGAGATGACCTGCCAGGACACCAGATAGGTGCCCAGGGCGGTGGCGTTAATCGGCACCTGCAGTTCGGATCCCACGGCACGGGCCGTTCCCTGTTCGATGGGCTGGCCGGACGGCGACAGCACCAGGATGCCGTGCCCAACCGGCGTCACGGCTTCACTGAACCAGATACTCACGCTCCCCGGCGCGGACGAGAGGATTAGGCCCTGGCGGCAGCGAGGATCACCGTTGGGCAGCGGGGGCGGCGCGCCGGCGCCGCACAGATCAGGCGGATCGGCGCGCACCTTTTCGGCGTGGGCCAGTGCCGGCTGCGCCTGGCTTAGCCACAGGGCCAGCCCGAAGCCGGCAAGCAACACAAAGTGGGGATCTGCCAGGGATACCCGACTGCCCCCACGCTTCATCCTCGTCAGGAGGCTGCTGCCAGGTCGGGGTCGAGCCGGCCTCTCGGCTGTACCTCTTGCCATTGCGGGTCCGCTTCGACCCGTCCGATGCGGACAACGAGGCCGGCGGCCAGCAGGCAGAGGAGGCCGGCGGCGATGAAGGCGACCTGATAGTCACCTAACCAGGTGCGCAAGGCCCCAGCGCCAAAGGCGGCCACGGCCGCCCCGAGCTGGTGGGCGGCAAAGATCCAGCCGAAGACGATCGGCGCGTTTGCCCGGCCGAACGTGCTGGCAGTGAGCGCCACCGTGGGCGGGACCGTGGCGACCCAATCCAGTCCGTAGAAGACGATGAACAGGACGAGGCTGAAGCGCGGCAGGCCGAAGGCCGTTGGCAGGAACAGCAGCGATAGGCCGCGCAGGGCGTAGTACCAGCAGAGCAGCCGGCGGCTATCAACGCGATCGGTGAGCCAGCCGGAAAAAGTGGTACCGACAATGTCAAATATGCCGATCACGGCCAGCAGGCCGGCAGCCGTTACCTCCGGAATGCCGTGGTCAACCGAAGCCGGAATCAGGTGCGTGCCAATCAGACCGTTGGTCGAGGCGCCGCAGATGAAAAAGCTGCCCGCCAGAAACCAGAAATTCCGTTCGCGGACGCCTAACCGTAGTCCGTCGAAGGCCGCTTTGATCGGCCGGACCTGTTGTTGCGGCGCAGCATCCGCTTCCGTCGCGCCATACGGTTGTAGGCCGAGATCGCGCGGGTAGTTGCGCATGAGCGCCGCAACGAGCGGTATCACGATCAGCGCCCCGGCCGCCGCGGCAACGGCGGCGAAACGCCAGCCCACGGTCGTGGCCAGCCAGGCGAGCAAGGGCAAGAAGATGAGCTGTCCGGTGGCACTGCTGGCCGTGAGCACGCCCATGACCAATCCCCGTCGCCGCACAAACCAGCGGCTGGCAACCGTTGCCGCCAGAATGGTGGCCATAGCGCCGGTGCCGAGCCCAACGACAACTCCCCATAGCAAATAGAGTTGCCAGGGCGTGCGTATGAGCACCGTGAGGGCGGAACCGGCCGCCACCGTCAGCAGCGCCGTTATCACCACCCGTCGCAGGCCGAAGCGCTCCATCAACGCCGCGGCGAACGGGCCACTGAAGCCGAACAGGATCAGGTTGATCGAGACCGCCAGCGAAATCGTCGCCCGGTTCCAACCAAACTCCTGCTGCAGCGGCACAATCAACACGCTCGGAGTCGACCGGAACCCGGACGCGCCGAGCAACGTGATGAAGGTGACGGCGGCGACGACCCATGCGTAATGTACTCCGGTCCGCTGGCGCTGCGCGATCATTGCCGCTACCCTTTCCTCGGCCTGCCCGCCCCGACGATAGTAACCGGGGTGGATAGCATACTGCCGGTGACTGCCTCTAACTCGTGCCGTAGCCCTCGCGCCGCATCACTCGGATCCTCCGCGGCGATGATGGCTGAGATCACCGCGATGCCCGCTGCTCCGGCTGCCAACGCCGCCAGTATGCCCCGCTCGTCAATGCCGCCGACAGCGATGACGGGGAGGCGGACCGCCGAGGCGACTTCTCTTAGTCCCTTCAGTCCTCGGGGCGGATCGCTGGGATGGCTCGCTGTCGGATAGATGTGGCCGAAGGTGATGCTGGTCGCCCCGGCCTGCTCCGCAGCCAGTGCCGCCGCGACGCTGTGGACGGAGGCGCCAATGTAGGCTGCCGGACCAAGCACCTGCCGCGCCCGCGCCAGGTCCGGATGGCCCTCCGGTAGGTGGATGCCGTCGACTCCGGCCGCGCGGGCCATCTCCGGCGAACCGTTGACGATGACGAGCGCGCGCCCCCCGACGACGGCATAGACCTGGCGGGTCAGCGCCACCAGCGCTTCTGCAGTTGCCCACTTGTCGCGCACCTGAACGAGATCGACGCCGCTGTCCACGGCAGCCGCGATGACCGCCAGCAACCGCGCGACCGGTAACCGGTTGTCGGTGATCAGATGGAGTTGCGGACGAGCCATGCGGTGGCCTGCCGCTCAGGCGGCGGCGCGGCGGAGGCCCAGTAGGCGCGGCACGAACTGGCGGAACTCTTTGTTTTGCCAGACGACCAGCAGACAACTGGCGTTGAAGATCGAGGAATAGGTGCCGCTGAAGATGCCGACCAGGAGCGCCAGCACGAACAGGCGGATGC
>JBPCLN010000026.1:0-3794 GCA_051003235.1 Chloroflexota bacterium
CCACCACTGCTGTGGGGACAAACGGTTCCCCGACCGGCGCCGCAAACTCGTCGTGGGCACCGGCCTGCCCCGGCACGCATCTGATCTTCCTTTCCCGGGGCGATCTGCACTACCAGGCGGTGTTCAAACAGAGCGTCACTAACTTTCAGCAGCTCCACCCGGAGATTAGCGTCGAGAACCAGCCGGTGACGGGCAACTTTGACCAGAAGCTGGAGACGCTGCTGGCCGGTAATGTCGCGCCCGACGTCTTCTTCGGCCAGGCCGCCACCTTTCTTGTCTACCCGACCAAGGGCGCCACCATCCCGCTGGATAGCTACGCCGGCAAAGGCGCAGACTTTACCGCCTCCGATTACTACCCCTACTGGCTGAAGACTATGCAATGGCAGGGTAAGCTGGTCGCCCTCCCGTACGACCCCGACATGGTCGTGCTCTACTACAACAAGACGCTCTTCGATAGGGCCGGCCTCCCCTATCCCGACGCCACGAAGGCACTGACCTGGGACCAACTGCTCACCCTGGCCCAGCAGCTCACCGTCGACAACAAGGGCAATCGTGGCTCAGCGCTCGATCCCAGCCAGGTGGTGCAATATGGCCTGGACTCCTACAGCGCCCGCACGTGGTGGCATCTACCGCGCGAGCACGGCGTCGACGTCTTCACCAGCGACCTCAGCAAGACGACCCTCGACCAACCGGGAGCCATCGACGGCCTACAGACGCTGGTGGATCTCAGCGCCAAGTACCATGTCGTACCCACCGGCAGCGCCAGCAACGGCCCGACCGTCAACTTGCAAAGCGACAATCTGGTAATGGCTGTCGCCGGCGGCTGGCAGCGCGGCGCCTTTCTGGAGCAGGTGAAAAGCGCCTGGGATATCGCGCCCATGCCCCAGGTCGGCGGCAAAGCGCCGGTTGGCATGGGTTGGAGTTCCGGTCTGATGATCCCGAAGCAGAGCAAGCACCCCGACGAAGGCTGGCAGTTCCTCGCCTACCTGGCCGGTAAGCAGGGGCAGCAACTGCTGCTGAAAGAAGGAGTGAGTCAGCCGATGCTCACCAGCATGGCCGGCGACCCGGCCTACACGGCCCCCGCCGAGCCGGCCCACAAAGCCGTGCTCCTCAACGAAGTGACCGCCGGCGACCCGCCGCCCTATATTCCCGCCTATATGGAGATCCAGAGTGCCGTTCAGACCGACCTGCTGAACGCCACGCTCACCGGCAAACAGAACCTCCAAACCGCCCTTGCCACGGTTGTCCCCAAGATCAACGCCATCCTCACCAAGTACAAGCAGCAGTTCGGAGAATAGGTAAGGAGAGCACGCCTACGGGCGACCTGCACGGCCTGCGCAGGAAGGCGCAGATCGCCGTCTTCCTGGACGGCGGCAATATCTTCACGCTCGAGTATGAACTGCCCGACAGGCCGATCACAGGGGAGTGAAGCGTTAGAAGACGCCAAGCGTACCAGACGCTCCGGCTTAATGAATCTTCCGCCGGGCCGACATTTCCACAACACTGAACGTTTTGCTGCCCCGCCCCGTCTAATGGTCAGCATATGTGAAGGGCGAGCCGGCGTGGACAGCGAACGCGACTTGGTCCGGCGTTGCCGGAGTGGGGACCCGGAGGCGTTCGGTTGCCTGGTGGAACTCCACCACGAGCGGGTGTATCGCACGGCCTTCGCGCTCACCGGCGAGAGCGGAGCGGCCGAGGACGTCGAACAAGAGACATTCTTGCGGGCCTGGCGGAGTCTGCGGCGTTTTCGTGGTGAGGCGAGTCTCGCCACCTGACTGACCCGCCTGGCCATTGCTGCCGGTACCGACGAACTACGCCGGCAGCGACGGCACGTGCTATTGCGGCAGCAGCTCGGTGTGCTGAGTGGAGTGGGCGGTTCGGGAAACCACCTCACCAGTCTCCAGCCCGCCCCGCCCTTTACGGTGCTCCAACCCACGAACTTGCCGGGCGGATGGCAACTGCTCGTTCGTGCCTATAGCCCCAATCAAGCGAATAACGGGCAGACCCCCCTGCCGGCGCCGATGGTCATGATGGTCGCCGCGGGCGCAGGTGGGAAGGTCGACGCGGCGGTGGTCCAGTCCGCTACGGATCAGACTCGACACCTGCTGGCTAACAGCGTCACTCCGACGCTGGTGCTGATCTACGCGATCAGTGCGGGGCAGCTTATTGACCTGGTCGAACTGTCGAGTAGTGGACGGAGCCTGCCGGCGGGGACCTCGGTGACGATCCACCAGGCGACAGGCGCGGAAACGCAGGACGGCGCCAATGCCGTCCTGACCTGGGTCGAGCAAGGCACGTGGTTGGAGTTGCATACGCCGCTGGGTCAGGCCGCCGCGCTGCAGTTCGCTGACCAGTTGCAGCCGAGCGTTGTGACGAGCACCCACGCCACGGCGGCCCAACCTGCCCTGGCGCCGCGCGTGTCCCTCGCCCAGCGTGTGGCGGCGGTCACAATCCCCACCATCTCCGATGCGGTGTTGACCGCGCGCTGTAGAGCCTGGCAAGCTGAGCCGGACGGGCAACTGGCCATAACGGGATCAAAGCAAGCGACGTGCATTGCCCAGGCGGTGGTGGGAGCTGGGGAGTTCCCGAGCGTTGGGGTGAGTGTGATCCCCTGGCACGATCTCGCGGCCCAACTCGGCCTTAATCTAGCGCGTGGCCCGGCCGGCGACCCGCTGGTGCTGGCAGTGGAACTGGAAGACGGCAGCGGTGTCGCCAGTTGGCAGGTGATTCTGGACAAAGGGACCGGCCATCCCGCCCTGCTGGTCCAACTGACGCGCGGGCAATAGGTCCTCCGTCCCAACCTAACGCACAGAGTCGGCGACGCGAAGGAGTTCGGCGCGGCCCTGGTGCAGGCCATGGGTAATGAACGTGTAGGTGATGCTGCCATCCTTCCAGATCAGGTACGCATAGTCAAGGCTCGCGTTTCAGGTACCATCGTCGTTCCACCTGGCTACCAACCTGCAACGGAGCCGCACGTCGAGCTACTCTTCAGTTTCAATGTCCTCGGTAGCAATGGCGTCACGGGCACCATGCCATATTCGAAGCACACGGACGCGCGGGCCTATCTCCGATGTTGCCTGAATGTCGAAAATGATACGGTAAACAGATGTTCGCTTGCCGTAAAGCAGATGGCGGGCTACGTGCCCGAGTTCGTCGGCTTCGGAAATCACCGGACAGCGAGCAGGCATGTCCCCGAGGCTCATAATGGCGGCGAAAAGGCCAAGTAGCCATCTATCCGCACTGTCTGGGGAAGCCTCGCGGATACGCTCAAAGGCAGCAAAGGCGTCGGCTTCAGCGCGGGCCGTGAGGCTAACCGTGTAGACCATATTTAGCTTGCATTTCGGCAAGTACCTGCTCGGCCGGCTTCAGTTCGCCATGTTCGGCGCTCGCTATCCCCTCCCGGATGGCGGCAACGGTCTCAAGGTGGCTATCGACCCGTTCGGAGGACGCAATGTTGCCATTCTCCGCCGGCTGCATTTCCATAATGACAACCTGTCCTTCACGCAAATTGAGGCGCGCTACTTCCTCCGAAGGAATGGTAATGACGTAACCATCGTCGCGCTTTATGACCGTACCACGGACCATCAGTTACCCCCTCAAGCGAAGCTGGACCGATCGCCGACCATCCCGGCGCCCGTCAGTCTACCCCGCCGCTCGTGCGCTCGCTGCCGCGACCTCCCCGCGTAGTTGGAGTCGCGCCTCTGCCAAGCGAGGATCCGGCTCAGTCGCCGTAGCGATCCGGCGCGTATCGCTGGGCGTACACGCCTGTCGCCAACTCTGGGTCGAGATCGACG
>JBPCLN010000027.1:0-4988 GCA_051003235.1 Chloroflexota bacterium
CCAGAGACGCTGTGGTGGCGGAGGCGATCACGGTGGAGGTGGCCGTCGCAAGCGCTGCGGCGGACGTGGTGACGGCGCCGAGGGTGATCACGACCGGGGCAGACGACGCCGTGGAAGAGGAGCCGCCGCCACAGGCAACGAGCAGTCCGAGCAGGGGCAGTGTCGGGAGGAGACGGTACAGACGAGACATGCGTCCTCCTGCTTGGTGCTAGCCCGCTGCATGCGCCGTGTGGTCTGGGCAGGGTCTGCAGCGACATGACGCGAGTGCAGTGTGCGGGGAGACCTTGATCGTCCCCGCGCTGCCGCGAGAGGGTACCCGTGACCACCAGGAGGATACCCGCTGATGATGTCAAATTACGGCCGTAAGGGCGCGACGGCTGACGGATCGGTCGCCTGCTGAGCACCCTTTGGTCGGCGAAGCGAGTCGCTTCGCCGGCGTGCGGTGTGCCAGGGGCGGGGGTGTGGAATGGTGCGCCATCGCACTGCCCGGCGGGGTCGGCAGGCGCTTCTTCAGGAACCCCTCTTCCGGCACTTTGCCCCGCGCCGGGAGCGGTACGGCGCCTTTGGCCAAAGGAGAAAGGCGGCGGGTGTTGTGTTAGACAGGGAGCGGCGTCCGACACGCAACTTGCGCTCGCCGCTAGCGCTGGCAGGTGATATCCCGACGACGGAAGGAGTGGGATGGTCGCAACAGGTCGAGCTACCAGCCCGGCGGCGTGTCCGTCTACAACGGACGCGGTCCTGCCAGATGCTGGGTAGCTGGACCTTGGCGCCAACCCGCCTGTACCCTTGGCGGGACGACCTGCTGGGCCATCCCGCCAAGGATCACCGCTGTCGGCCCAAGGGCCTGAGCGGAGACACTGCCGACCGAAGTTACTCCGACGCGCGCCCGGCGTCGCGCTCGGTCGAGTGGGCAGCGTGTTTGACGTTGCTAGCGGCCTCATCGGCCTTGCCCTTGACAGTGCCGACGGTCTGCTGGGCTTTGCCTTCCGTCTCGGTCTTTTTGTCGCCGGTTGCCTTGCCTTTGACTTCCTTGGCCTTGCCGGCCACCTTGTCCTTGAGACTATCTGACATCTGAAGCTGTCCTTTCCTGCAGTCCCCTTTGGCAGAGTCACCACTGGCTCCGCACACGCACTCCGCCTGATGGGCGAGGACTCAGTTCCGCTCTTGCGAACCGAGCCAACTCCTCGGACATGCTGAGGGCACGATTCGTGCCAGGTCGCCGCCACCGGAACGTCGTAGCATGTACCGTTGGAAAGGAGGCTGCGATGCCTCGACCCGGTTCGCCGGCCGCACGACCGCGCTCAGCCGCGCCGCCTACCCCACGCGCTGGAAGGGAGCGCCGGCGTCCCGCCTCGTCGCTGGCAGACCTGCGCCGCCACGTCGGTCGCCTGATCGAGCCGCCGCTGCAGCTCGTGCGACGGGCGCTGCTCAGCTATGGCGCCCATGCTTGCGGCATTTACGCGGGGGCCATGGCCTTCTTCGGCGTCCTCTCCCTCTTCCCGCTGCTGCTGTTGCTGATTTCCCTCGTCACCATCCTCGTCCAGCGCGTGGACGCCACGACGCTGGTGCTGGGCCGCGTTACGGCGTTCTTCCCCGGTTCCGCCACCACCTTGGTCGGCGCCATCGACGCCGTGACGGCGGCCCAGCCGGTGCTGCTCGGGATCGGGACACTGGGATTGCTCTGGTCATCGATGGGCGTCTTCCTGACCCTGGGCTATGCCCTCAATCGGATCTGGGAGACGCCCCGGGACCGGCCGTTACTCATGCAGTACGCCATCGCTGCTGGACTCGCGCTCTCCGTAGGGCTGCTGGTGCTGCTCTCCGCGCTGCTCTCTGCGCTGGTCGTCGTGCTGCACTTGCTGGAGACCGCGCTCAGCCAGCGGGGCATTCCCGGTCTGAGTACCGTCGCCCTCATCGGTTCCAACGCCCTCGACGTGGTGGTCGTGGCCGGCGTCGCCGCGTTCTTGTATCGGGTCTTGGCCAACGCCCTGGTGCGCTGGGGAGAAGCGCTGCTGCCGGCGGTCGTGGTGGCGCTGCTCTGGGAGGCGGCGAAGCTGGGGTTTACCTGGTATCTGGCGACCTTTGCCCAAGTCGACCGAATCTACGGGCCAGTGGCGGCCATCGCCGGGCTGATGCTCTGGCTGTTCGTGTCGTCCATCTTGCTGCTGCTGGGGGCGGAGCTGAGCCACCAACTCGCCTGCTTCCACGCGGAGGATCTCCACCCCGATGCGGGACGGCGGAGGGAGTAGCGCCAACGCGGCTGGTACAGTCTGGCCCTGACGGTTCCGGCTGCCCTCCGGGTTGGAAGCGCTCGGGAAGAGCCGCTGCCGTCCCCATGGCGGGCATTCGGGTGTCGTCTCCGGTGCTGCAAGCGGCACACTTCTTGGATCGGTAATTGGAAGAGGCAGCTTCCGATCGACCGTCGTCTCCTACCATCGTTGTCAGCTTACTGCCTGCTCCCTGCTCCCTGCTGGGCGGTTCCCTGCCGGGCGACCCGCCCAGCGCTAGTAGCTTGGCGGCGATCGGCAGTGACGTGTCTGGCTGTCGGGCGGTGGCTCCGTTCACGGCAGGCGGGAAAGGAGTGGTCATGATCGGCCGAGACGGCGTGGCGGGGGCATCCCCGGCGCCCGCTTTGCGCGTCGAACTCTCCTTGCATTCCGTCTTCAGCGGCCTCGCCATTGCTATCGGTTGCTGGCTGCTGACGCGGATCTGGCAAAACGTGCTCCTACTCGTCGTTGCGCTCGTGCTGGCCGGCACGCTCAGCCCAGCGGTGGACTGGCTGGAGCGGCGGCGCGTCGCCCGCCCGCTGGCGCTCGGCCTGATCCTTCTTGTTCTGGTACTGGCGGTGCTCGGTCTGGCGGCGGAAGGGATCGCGCTCAGGGCCGCCATCAGCCGGCACGACCTGGAGCAGGCGGCCGTGCCGCTGAGGCCCTGACGGCTTCCTTCTGCTGGCTCGCGACGAACGGCCGTGAGACGCGGGCCGGTCGCGGCGGAACTGGGCGTCAATCGTGGTTCACGCCCCGCTCCGGTCGACGTTTCGTTCGACGGGAAGCTGGTTGCCTGCCACAGGTGGAGACCGCGCCGTAGTACCGGGGGTTCGCCGACCACGAGGCCCGGGGTCAGTCACCAACGGAGGAGGCGCAGGAGGCAGCGCAGGTGAGCTCAGTGGTTGCCCAAGTGCAAAGCGGCACGCCATCAGCGGCGCCGGCGACCGGCAGTGACGGAAGAGGTACGGGCAGTATTGTGCTCGCCGCGCTCGGTGCAGTGGGGTTGGCCGTGAGTGGTGGTATTAGCTACGTCCGGCGGCGTAGGCCCGCCGCGTAGCGGATCCTTACTCCAGACGCAGACGCGTCCCAATATCCGCTAAGTCCCATTAGCAGATATTCGAGGTCCCTCGCCACGCCTGGCTATGTCTGCTGATCTTTCGGGTTCAGGCGCGGAACCAATGTCTGCTAAACTCTGAGCGGCCGAGAGAGGGCTTCAGCAGGAGGGACGTGGGCATGCGGCGGGTGGGCATGCCGGCGCTCTCGGACGCCGGGCAGGCGGCGCTGGCGGCCTACGCCGACGCGTTGCACCGGCGGCACGATCTGCGTTCTGCCACCCATCGTAATTACCTGAGCGACCTCCAGCAGTTCGCCGCCTGGGGCCAGCAGACCTGGCGGGAGGTGGACGAGGATGCCACCTTTACGCCGGCCCAACTGACGACGCCGACCGTGACGGCCTACCGCGCCCACCTGCAAGCACTCGGCCTGTCGCCGGCGACGATCAACCGCCATCTGGTCAGCGTGAAGGGCTCCTGCGCCTGGGCGCACGAGCAACACCTGGTCGCCGGGGACCCGGACAAACCGGTGAAGCTGGCGCCGCGCGTCCCCCAACCGCCGCGCCAGTTCAGCGACCGGGAGGCGGCGGCCCTCGTTGCCGCCGTCACCGCCCACGGCACCGCGCGGGACCCGGCCCTCGTGGTGACCGCGCTGCACACCGGCCTGCGCGCCGAGGAACTGTGTGGCTTGCGTCGGGCGGATGTGACGGTGACCGCCCGCAGCGGGGTGGTCCGGGTCTACGGCAAGCGGAACAAGTACCGGGAAGTCCCCTTGAACAGCACCGCTCGCGACACGCTGCGGACCTACCTGGCGACGTTGCCCAAGGACACCCCCTGTCTGTTTCCGTCTCGGAAGGGTGGAACGGGTGGAACGGAGCGGGAACAACGCGTGGCGCCGCTCACGCCCCGGGCCCTCAGCTACCTCGTCGCCTGCTACGCCCACCTGGCCAAGGTACCCGATCTCAGCCCCCACGACCTGCGCCACCGCTTCGGCTACCGCATGGCGAAGGCCGTTCCCTTGCACCGTCTCGCGCAACTCATGGGTCACGACTCCCTTGATACCACCCGCATCGACGTCGCCAGCACCCGGGCGGACTTGCAGGAAGCGGTGGAACGCATCGCCTGGGCCTGAGTAGTGCGCCAACATGCAGGGCAACATGCGGACACGAACCAGGGAAAGGCACACAAGGGACCCAGCGATCGCTCCGAGACTGCTGCCGACAACGCGATAGCGGCGCACGTGGCCACCGAGCCTGTCCGATCACGCCTTCCCCAGACGAAGCGTGCTGCTACCGGGTCCGGCGCAGGGGCTCCAGCAAGGCGGACAGCGCGACCCCGCTCTCCAGGACCGCGCCGAGGTAGTAGCCGACCAGGGCACACACCAGCATGACGCCGGCCCAGCCAATGCTCTCCACTGCCCACACTACCCCGAACGCGATCCCGAGCATCGCGAACAGCACGCGCAATTACATCTCCTTGGTCCTCTCGCTCCCCGCGTTCAGCGCACCCGCCGACCGGCAGCCTCGGCGCGCACGGTCGCCTGCACGCGCACCCGCGCCACGGCCACTCCCGTCGTCCGGCCCAGATCCTCGGCCACCGCCCGCTCGATAGCGGCCCCCGTCGCCGTGAGGTCGGTGAAGGGGCTGAGTACCGCGCGACAGGAGACGGC
>JBPCLN010000028.1:0-7280 GCA_051003235.1 Chloroflexota bacterium
TGTGCCGGTCAGCGGCGCGTGGAAGGCCCACAGCGCGCTGGACGTGAGCGGCGGCCCTTCCCGCTCGATGTGAGGGACGTTCTGCTGCGCCGGCCGGCGCGACCACCAGGCGATGAGGGCGGACTCCACCAGCACCGCACTGATCAGCGCCAGGCCCGCCAAAAGCGCGCCGGGGGGCCGGAACCACGCCACGCCCACGAACGTCACCAGGGCGGCGGTCAAGATGCGCATGACCGTACCCAGGCCGATGGCGCGGGCCCGCCGCGCCGTGATGAGGACACCCTGGTTGAACTTTCGGAGTGCGATGGCCAGCGGCCACAGCACCATCCAGCGGAGTGGCGCATGCGCCGCCTGCGCCACCGCCGGCGGCAGGCGCAAGAGCGGCACAATCACCGCATCGTAGAGCGGTCCCCAGTACACAAGGACGTTGATGAGGAATAGCGCCAGGCCGATGGCCAGGGCGAAACGGCGGACGGCGTGGTAGGACTGGCGGTCGCGGACCAGGGCGACCGAGGTGGTCATCATCATGATTACCGGCGCTTCCACGACAATAGCGAGGCTCAAGGCGATGCCGTAAGCCGCCAGCGCTACCTCCGGTTGCGCCAGCCGCGCCACGCCGCTGACGACGATCGTCTGTTCCGCCGCGATCATCAAGATGCTGCTCAAAGCGAGCGGGCCGAACACGCTCAGGATGGCGCGCAGATTAGTAGGGAGGAGAGGAGGGATCGACGCAGCGAGCGGCGAGACTCCTTCCGCCAGGGGGGCGACAGCCTCCGGTGTCGCCGTCCCCCCAATGCCGCTCATGCCGGTCTCTGTCCTTTTTCGGCTGCTCCGACTGCCGCGGTACCTTCGAGTCGCTGGAGAGGAGTGTACGTTATGCCTCCGGCGTCGTGATCCTGCGCGCCGGCGACAATTGTTGGCGCCGCCGTCCGATGGCGACGCCTTTCCCTGGTGTGCTACCGTCTCTCCCGACAGCGCGACGAGGGGCCGCGACGAGCGTGGGGACAGTCGGGAGACGACAGCGTGAAGATCACGACGATCAAGACCTACATTATGGAGAGTCCGGGTCGGGATTACGTCTTCATCAAAGTATTGACCGACGCCGGCATTTACGGCTGGGGCGAAGGCACCCTGGAGATGAAGCAAGGCACCGTCGTGGCAGCGGTGCGGGATCTGGAGGGCTTCCTCCTCGGTGAAGACCCGACACGCATCGACTTCCTCTGGCAACGGATGTACCGGCAGGGCTTCTGGCGAGGCGGCGTCGCCATCCTCTCCGCCCTCTCCGCGCTGGAGCAGGCGCTCTGGGACATCACCGGCAAAGCCTACGGCCAGCCGGTCTACAAGTTGCTGGGCGGCGCCGTGCGCGACTATATCCCATGCTACGCCCATTGCGGCGACCCGGAGCGGGCGCGGCAGTTGATGGACGTTGGCTGGCGCGCCTTTAAGACCGGCCCGGCTGGGCGGCGCGGCAACAGCGCGGTGGTGAACGAACAGGAAATCCCCAAGCAAACGGCCCAGGCCTTCGCGCGATTACGCCAGGCCTGTGGCGACGATGTCGAGCTCATGTGCGACGTGCACGGGCGGCTACGTCCATCCGCCGCCATCCGGCTGGGCAAGGCGCTGGAACCCTACGGCCTGCTGTTTTATGAAGAAGCCGTGCCGCCCGACAACGTGCAGAGCCTGCGGCTGCTCCGGGAAGCCGGTTTGACGATGGATATCGCCACCGGCGAGCGTGCCTTCACCAAGTGGGGCTTCCGGGAGATTATCGAACAGCAACTGGTAGACATCATCCAGCCCGATATCTGCCACGATGGCGGCATCAAGGAAACGATCAAGATCGCCGCCATGGCGGAGACCTACCACATCCTGGTGGCGCCGCATAACCCGAACGGTCCGGTCGGCACCGCCGCCTCCGTCCACGCCGCCGCCGTCATGCCCAACTTCCTCATCCTGGAGTATGCCCAGACGTCGACCCGCGACGCCTGCCAGACCGGGAGCGGCGCGGACTGCTTTGCGGCGCGCAATGGCCGCATCGAACTCCCAACGAAGCCCGGCCTCGGCATCGACCTCGATGAAGACTACCTTGCCGCCCATCCCGCCGGCGGCGTCAAAATCTGGCCGGGCCTGCGCTACGCCGATGGCGGCATCGCCGACGTGTGACAAACCCTTGGGGGAGGGATCTGCTCCGGCAACCCGACGTGTCGCGCCGATAGCACATGGTATTCCCCGGAGCTGAGTGTGGAGGTATGAAGGAGCAGTTAGGTGCCGCGCGCGTACGCCGCCACGGCGTCGTAGATCGCGCGGGGGGTGAAGTCCTTCGCGACGAACGTCGAGTAGTCCTGCGCTGTGCCGGTGCGGTCTGGGAGGCGGAACTCCCACATGCAGAGGGCCAGGAGCCAGGGCCAGGTTTCCGCCAGGCGGTAGGCTTGGAGAGTGTTGTTGATGCGGGCGGCGGGGGACACTGCGTGCGTCCAGCGCGGCGCGTCGTTCCAGCCGGCCTCCGTGATCAGCACTGTTTTCGCGCTGTCCCCGTGCCGGAGCATGCTGGCGCGGTGGAGGAGGACGCGCTGGAAGTTGAGTTCCTGGGAGGCAGGCGGCGCCGTGGCCGGTTGGATGTCACCATAGGCATGGGCGCCGAGCACGTCGAAGTAGGGCGCGGCGCCGGCGGCGTAGAGGGCGTCCAGGTAGGTGAGATCGTTCATGGCGATGCCGCCGGTGGCCAGATTGGCCGCCAGGCCGGCGGAGACCACCTGCATGGCCGGATTGGCGGCTTTGAGCACCGGGTAGACCGTTTGCAGCATCGCGGCATAACTCGCCGGATCGGGCGGGAGGTAGCCCCATTCGAAGCTGGTGTTCGGCTCGTTCCACACCTGGAGGTAGCCGATCTTGCCGCGATAGCGGCGGGCGAAGACCGCCAGAAAGCGAGCATAGGTTGGATAGCCGGCCCGATCCAGGTAGCGGGCGGTGGTGTTGGCGGGCCGCGCCCAGTCCGGCACCAGATCTACCCGCGCCACGAGGGTCAGGCCGCGCTCGAGCGCGGCGTTGACCACCAGGTCGGCGTGGCCCCACTCGTAGGCGCCGGGTGTGGACTCCACGTAGGCCCAGGGGAAATACTCGACGATCCACGACGCCCCCATGGCGACCACCATGTCCAGCGTCTTGCGGATCTTCGCCGGTTCCACTTCGTCGGTCAGACGGGTATGAACGCCGATCTTCGGATGGCGCGCGCTCAGCCGCAGAGGGAGTGGTGGCAGGCGGGGCGCGCAGCCGCCGAGCAGCGGGAGCAGGGGAGGCAAGGCCAGGAACTGGCGCCGCGGTACCACGCCAGGATACCACCGGCTGATCCGTGCATCCGCCAATTTTCAGTCACCTTACGCCCCGCGCCCGGCGAATAAATTCGCGGGCTATAACTGGCGAAGTCCGCCTGCGCGGACTTGGTCGTAGCCCGCGTAGGCGGGCTTGGCTCGGATGAGCCGCGACTTCAGTCGCCAGGCGACCGTAGCCGCCTTAGCGTGCCGGCCATCGGGCGGATGCGCTGGCGCCTGCCTCCGCATCGGCGCCGCGCCCCGCGGGCACCGCGTCGCGCGGTGGTGACGGCGCTTCGGGCGCTGAGGCTTCATCGGCCGCGGCAAGCACCGGCGGCTGTGCTCGCTCGCGCCGACGTTCTCGCCAGGCGTTGAAGAAGCCGATGCTTGGTAGCACCAGGAGGCAGGCGCCGGCCACGATCAAGGTGCCGATCAGGTGGGAGCCGGAGGCGTAGCGCGTCAAATGCAGTTGCCGGCCGAGGAAAGCGCCCATCACCAGCCAGAAGACGGTCCAGAGGAAGCCGGCCAGCGCAGTAAACGGGATAAAGGTGCGCAGGGGAATGTCGAAGATGCCGCCGACGGCACTCGTCGGCGTGCGCAAGCCTGGTATCAGCCGGCCGATGCCGATTGTCGCGCTGCCGTAGCGGGCCAGCCAGCTTTCGATTCGGGCGACGCGTTTGTGCTCCAGACCCAGGTAGCGTCCCCAGCGCAGCAAGGCCGGCCGGCCAACGCGCTCGGCGATGCAGTAGAGGGTCACCGAGCCCAACGTGCTGGCGACGGTCATGGCCGTGACCACCAGGAGCAAGTTTCCCCGACTCTGACTATTTTGCATCCCCAGGAACATCAGGAGAAGGTTCCCAGGCAGGGGCAACGGGATGCCCATCTCTTCCAGGAACACCAGCACGCTCAAAGCCAGGATGTCGTGTTGGCGCAAGAGGTCGAAGACGGCGTGCATAGCGGGCGAGACGTGCGGCAAGAATGTCCCCTCTAGTCACGACCAATACCGTTCGACGGTTGTCGGAGCCGTCACCAGTATAGCCGTTGACGCGGTGCGAACGGCGCTAACCGGCGTAGCCCGCCAGGCGCACCTCAGCGAAGCGGCCAGGGGTCCGGTGGTATACTGCCGGGCGTTAGGATAGTCCAGCAGGAGCCAGCATGCTGACCGTTGCGCCGCGTCTCGTCGAGATTCTCATCGGCGTCATTATTGCCTATGTGGCAACGCTCTGGTTGACACTCGTCATCTGGACGTTCCGCGATATCCAGGCGCGGTCGACCGACATCTTTGTGCAGACGATCGCCACCCTGTTCGTCGCTTTGTTCAACTTGCCCGGGTTGGTGCTCTACTTGATCTTACGGCCGCATGAAACGCTGGCGGAGCAGTACGAGCGCTCCCTAGAGGAAGAAACGCTGCTGCAAGACCTCAAGCAGGACATGCTTTGCCCAAGTTGCCAGCACGTCATTCAAGCGGATTTTCAGATGTGCCCGCGTTGCCGGATGCGTCTCAAGCGCCAGTGCAGCGAGTGTGACCATGTGATCGACCTCGACTGGTCGACCTGTCCGTACTGCACCACGCCGGTGACTGCCGCTGTCGCCTGACCGGACGACGGGGCGCCGGCGCAGCCCCTACCTTTGGAGGTGCTGCCCGTGCCCCCGCGCCACGCCCTGCATGATTCCGCCCAACCGAGCGAGCCGGAAGATGAAGCCCAGGCCTACCTCGCCGTCAAGTACTGGCCTGCTTCCGAGCAGCCGCGCGAGAAGTTAGAGGCGTTCGGCGCCGGCAGTCTCGCCACGCCGGAGTTGCTCGCGATCATCCTCCGCGTCGGGCGACCCGGCGAATCGGTACTGGCGATAGCGCAGCGCCTGCTGGTTCAATCCGGCGGCCTGGCCGGCGTCGACCGCGCGTCGCTGGCGGAACTGGGGAAGGTATCCGGTATCGGCCGGGTGAAGGGGATCGAGATCAAGGCGGCGTTGGAGCTAGGCCGCCGCCTCATGGCGCTCGCTCCCGAGCAGCAGCCGGAAATTCGCACACCCGACGACGCCTACCGTCTGCTTCAACCGGATATGCAGTTCCTCACTCGCGAGCACTTGAAGACCGTGCTGCTGAACACCAAAAATCGGGTGCAGGCCATCGAAACCGTCTATGCCGGCTCCGTCAACAGCGCCAATGTGCGGATTGCCGAAGTGTTCCGTGAGGCGGTTAGGAGGGACTGTATACAACTCATTGTGGCGCATAACCACCCTTCGGGTGATCCCACCCCTTCACCGGAGGATGTCGGCGTGACCCGGCAACTGGTGGAAGCCGGCAAGCTCCTCGATATTGCCGTCCTCGACCACATCGTCGTCGGCCATGGCCGCTTTGTGAGCCTCAAGCAGCGGGGCCTAGGATTTAGTTAGGGGTCTGATTCACCGCCCGCTCCATCCGAAGCAAGAGGTCCGACGTCTCCGGCAGCGGGCGTTGTAGCGCCATCGTCGGCGCCATCAGGTTGTAGCGGCGGGCCTTGGTGCGGACATCGTCGAGGCGGGCGCGCAACGTCTGGAGGGGCAGTTCCCGGTTCGTGAGGGGCGGGAAGCGCTCTGTGCGTTCGATTAGGCGCCGGCACTCGGCCAGGTCGTCATCGATTTCCTGTTGCAATTGCAGCCAGGGTGGCAAGAAGCCGGCATTGGCAAGCACCTTGCCGGCGAGCCAGGCATCGTCACCGGCCACGAGTAATTCCGCCGGGATGGGTTTTCCCTTGCCGCGCAAATTGTCAAACTCGCCCCGCTGCTGGGCCTCGACGATGGCGTCGTTGACGCGCTGGGGGCCGGACCGCTGCACCGGTGTCGCCGCCGGAGGCGTATCCGATATCGGTGACCCACTGTCCGCTTGTTCCGATGGACGCGGTCGCGGTCGCAATACGTTTGCCAGCCGTTCCACTGTTTGGCGCATGAATGACCCCTTGTCCTGCCCCCAGGGCGAATGGCGCCGGGCGCTTCGCACCTCCGGTAAACTCCCAAATGATTGTAACTGAGCGTGATCGGGTGGTCCAACCCTTCGTAGCACCTGGGTGCAGCGCAGATTTGAACATCGTAGGCTGCTTTCTGTCAGTGACCGACTGCGTCGCCGGTATAGTAAAACGCGGTGGCGCACCCCAGCCGCACCTCGCCCTTTGCAAGAGGCGTGCGGACTGCTCGGCCACGCGTTGCAGTTGGTTGTGTGAAGAGCCACGGGGCGGGCGGACAAGGCCGAAGAGCAGGCCGTGTCAGCAGCGAAGTCCCACCGGAGCAGCTCACCGCGCATCTGGCCGAACGCCAGGTACTCCTGCTGCTGGAAAACTTCGAGCACCTACTACCGGCCGGGCCGGAACTCGGCGCCCCGCTGACCAACCCGCTACGCGAATATTCTGGTCTCCCGCGGCGTCTCGCTCCACGTCAGCGGCGAGCAGGAGCGACCGGTTCGACCGCTAGCGACCCTGACCACCGACGCCGGATTGCTCGCCTCGCGTCGCTCCCCCGCCGTTGTCCTGTTCGTCGCGCGTGCCCAGGTCGATTGGGCCCGCGCCATTCGCCTGGAGATGCTGGAGACGATTCGCGAGTACGCGCTGGAGCGGCTGGCAGTGAGCGGCGAGGGAGGGGCGCTGTGCCGGGCCCACGCCGGCTACTACCTCGCCATGGCGGACTCGGCGGAACAGTACATTCCGGACACGCAGCACGGGGACTGGCCGCCTTCGCCCCGGCAGCTCGCCTTCCCGCTGCTCTCCGGCTGCTGGTGCTGACCGGTGCGTTCATCCTGGCCTTCAGCCAATGCGACCACGGACGGGCGGTGCCGTTGGGGCCAGCGAGTTCGGCGCTTGCGCAGGAACTGCAGGACCGCTAGTGGGTCACGCTACATTTGACTGAGGTTCGGCTTCGAGCGCGCCGGAGCCGCCGAGGCGGCGCTGCCGAGCGCGCTGGCGGCGCTCCCGGCGCTTGCCGCCCCACTCGAATGGCGTCGGGGCG
>JBPCLN010000029.1:0-7238 GCA_051003235.1 Chloroflexota bacterium
CCGACACTGCCTTGCAACTGACTGAGCACCTGGACGTTCAACAACCCGACAGCGAAGGGCGGCGGGAGTGGCGTCGCCGTTGGTTCCGGCGTGCTCGTCGGGGCGAAAGTCGGGGAGGGATGGGCCGTCGGCACGGCCGCCGCCGTCCCCGCCGGGGTGGGCGTGGGCACCGGCGTTGGTGTCGCCGGCGGCCCCCCAAAGTCCGGCAGGGCATAGAGGCGGCTCGTCTGGAAGGCGGCGATCGAGGGCGCGCTGGACGAGGCCGGCAGCCCCCCGCCAAAAACGAGCACGTCGTAAAAGCCGCCGCTCTGGATGTTATAGAGGTTCGGCTCTACCTTGCCGTCCTGGCGTTCGCGCAGCGGAAACTTCGCCGTGATTTGGCCGTCGCCTGCCGCCAGCTTCACCTGTTGCACTGCCGCGGCCGGACTGCCGCCGGCGTAGGCCGGGTGCGGCCAGGGCACGGCCGAACCAGGATCGACGATCATTTCCAGCGCTACGATCCCTTCCGACGCGCTATCGGTGTGTACATGAATGGTGACGCTGAGCAGTTTCTTGCCGGGATCGCTGGGATCGTCCTCCGGTACGTCGGCCATGTCCAGGAACTGCAGATGGGGCGGCGGCGCACCGCTCGGACCGACTGCCTGACTGGCACTGCCCGCCGTCGCGGCGGTACCGATGCCCTTGCAACCGGCCAGGAGGAGCACGACGCTCATGGCGAGTGGCAGGAGCGTGCGAGCAGGTCGCAATGTCAGCATCATCAGGCGAGTGGTCTCCCTCGTTCGTAGGCCCTATGCCGGGTCGTGGTCGCGTTTCGGCTCAGGAGAGTATAGGGTCTGGCAAAAAAGCAGGCGTGGGGAACGGAATCGCCCAATAGCGGGCCCGGCGTCAGCGTGGCGTGGCCCGCACGTGGATGCCTTCTGGGACGAAGGCGGTGATGCCGGCGAGTTGTTCGGGACGGTTTGGCGATAACGGCTCTAACTGGAACCGGCGCAGGACGCTCGCGGCCAGCGCCTTCACTTCGATCTGGGCAAAGTTGATGCCGATGCAAATACGGGCGCCACCGCCAAAGGTCGCCAGCGCGTAGGGCGTGCGCCGTTCCTCATCCCGCGGCGGCGCGAAGCGGTCGGGATCGAAACAGTCGGGATTGGGGAAGATCGCCGGCAGGCGGTGGGTCGCCGCGATGGCAAGCCGAACCTGCGTGCCGACCGGCACGGCGTAGCCGCCAAACTCGAACGGCTGGACGACGCCGCGCGGCAACACGGCCACCGGCGATTCCAAACGGCCCGCCTCCTTAATGGCATTGCCGAGGACCGGCGTTGCCTTGATCGTCTCCACCGTGAGCGCCGCCTGCCTGCTGCCGAGGGCGCCGTCCAGTTCCGTATGGACGCGCGCGAGGTAGTGCGGATGCGTGGCGAGGAGGTAGAGGGCCCAGCCCCCCAGCATGGTGGTGGTCTCGTGGCCGGCCACCAGCAGGATATTGACGTGCGCCAGCACCTGCTCGTCGCTCAACGCCTGGCCCGCCTCGTCGTGGGCATTGACGATCATCCCGAGGACGTCGGTCGCCTTGCCCTGGTCGCCGGCAGCGCGCCGGACCGCGATCATCTTGAGCAACTCACCGGCTAACTCGGCCTGGGCCTGGTTGCGGCGCTGCACGAACACCTCCCAGCCTTCGCTGCCGCCGTCAAAGCCGTGCAAGAGCAGATAGAACAGCTCGCGGAGGCGATCAACCTGGACGCCGGTGCGCGCGCTCACCAGGGCCGCCGCGGCGACATCGAAGGCAATCTCCCGCGATTCATCGAGCAGGTTGATATCGTCGCGTTCCCCCCAATCGCGCGTGCGGTCGGCAATGACGCGCTCCATCACCGGGAGGTAGGTCGCCATGTAGGCGCTCGCAAAGGCCGGGTTCATCAACAGGCGATGGCGGGTGTGCTCCGGCGGGTCCATATTCAGCAGGCCGTGCCCCAACGTCTCACCGATGATTGGCGTCCAACCCTCCTGGTGGCTGAAACTGTCACGTTGGGTATGGAACACCATGCGGTTGGCTTCCGGGCCGACCAGACAGACCACTTCGAACGTATTGTTCTGATCCTGACGCAAGAGACGGCGGAAGATGGGGCCGCGCTCGAGGGAGGTCTGGGCCAGGAACTGAGCGAGACCCGGCCCCCATTCTCGATCCGGGGGCACACTCATCAGCGGGATGTCGGCATAGGGCTTGATTGTCAACGGCGCATGCCTTTCCGGCGGGGCGGCGCACGGGCGGAGCAGGACGGATTCGGTGCTGCACCGTGGCGCCCATGTTCATAGTAACCTAGCCAGGCGATGGTCAGGGAATGCGCAGGACGGGTGGTAGCCGTGGATCAGCGAAGAGGGAGCGATTCCATGCTTCCGGCAAGGGTAAACGGGCAAGCGCCAGGGCGACGACAAGGACGATGGCAGCACTGCCGGCGACATCGAGCGTGTGATGCGCCGCCACGCCCATCCTCGCCAGCATCAGGACGACAGCGCCGGCGACGAACGGCCGTACCGCTCCCGGCGCCAACCAGACGAGGCTTACGGCCAACGCCCACGCCAGCAGAGCATGATCGGACGGGAAGCCGTTGTCGTGCGCCAAGGGCAGCAACGGCTCAATGTGCTGGACCAGATAGGGGCGCGGATCGTTGACGACGTGACTGATCAGTTTGGCCGCCAGATAGGACGCCGCCAGGAGTGCCCCCAGCCGGGTGACCGTCGCCGGCGTCAGGCGAGCGCGGTGGTGGTAGACCACCGGCAGCCAGGCGACGACCAGCACAAAAATCATGTCCTGGGCGCAGAACACGGCAATGGCACGGGTGAGCCCGTTCGCATAGGCCAGAGACTGGACGGCTCGCTGTACCACGTCCGTCATTGCTGCATCCCCTCAATCCTGCCGCCTGGACGGCAGCAGGCGCTGCGCCCAGGCGGCAACCCTGCCTAGCCAGGCCAGGGCTGCCAACCAGCCGCCGACGACATCGCTCGGATAATGGACGCCAAGGTAGACCCGACTGGTCCCGATACCCAGGACGAGGAGACCCGCCAGCACGAGGAGGACAATGCGCAGCGCAACTGCCAGGTGTCGCCAGACCAGGGCGAGAATTACCGTCACCAGGCAGAGCGTCGCAAAGGCGTGGCCGCTAGGAAAGCTGAAGCTGTGGACGGATGGATGCGGAAAGAGCAGGGGGCGGGGTCGGCGGAAGGTGAACTTGAGGATGCTGTCCCAGGCGCCCTCACCGATCATCACGCCGGTCAAGAGCAATGCCTCCAACCGCCGCCCAACGAAGAGGAGGATAGCGTCCGCCACAACGACCTCGGCGGTGATAGCGGGAATGTAGCCCAAATCGGTGAGTAATTGCATCACCGTGGTCAAGGTTGCCGAGTCGTGGACGTGGAGATCAAGCTCCACCGTGTCGTCGGCCTGCAAGGTGCCGCCGCTGAGCACGGCCAGGGAGAGCAGCAGGAAGAGGGCGAGGCCGGCGACGCCAATGCCGGGGAACCACACCGGCAAGGGCTGGGCCGGGCGCACACCGGCTAGAAACCAGTGCCGGAGCCGGTGAAACTGCGCCATCGTGCTCCTTCGCCAGTCCTACGTTCCTGCTATCACCATCGCAAGATTACCGCCACTCGCCCTGGCGTTCCTCAAGCCGGCGCGCGGCGAGGCCGTGAAGCGGCCAGCAGGACGCCGGCGAGGACGATGGCGAGGCCAAACAGGGTGCTGATACCAATTGGTTCGGCCAAAAACAGGGCGCTCCAGAGCACACCGAAGACCGGAGCAAGGAGCGTCACGCTGAGCGTGTTACTGGGGCCGGTGCGGGCCAGCAGATAAAAGTAGAGCAAGAAGCCCAGCGCCGTTCCCCCAATGGCGAGAAAAAGCATGGCGAGGACAGCGGCGGCGCTCGGCGCGGCACTTGGCAGGTGGGTGGCGGCAAAGGGCAGGAGGACGATGCCGGCGCCCAACTGTTGACCGACGGCCAGCGTCAGGGTGGGCGTGCCGGAGAAGCGAGCTTTCACCATGACGCCGCCCAAGGCGTAGGACAGGGCAGCCAGGAGCGAGGCGCCGGCTGCCAGAAACGTGGCCCCGTCCTGCGGTAGCGAACTCAAGCCGACGACGATCGCCACGCCGGCGAGACCGAGCAGTAACCCGCCGATTTTGCGCGGCGTCAGGACATCACGTAGCCAGATGGCGGCGATCAGGGCGGCGAAGAGCGGCGTGGTCGCGTTCAAGATTGCCGCCAGCGAGGCGGTGAGGCGCAACTCAGCGAAGGCGATTAAGGTGAAGGGAGCGGCGGCGTTGACGGCGCCGAGGATCAGGAAATCTCGCCACCGTGACCAGGAGGTGAGACGCTGGCGGCTGAAGCCCGCTACGAGCAGGAGGACGGCGGCGGCGACCAGCACGCGGAGGTCGATTAAGGCGAAGGGCCCAAATTCGGGTGCCGCCACGCGAATCGCCAGGAAGGAACCCCCCCAGAGCGCACCGAGGCACAGCAGGGCAGCAAACTCCCGCCCTTTCACGTCGGCCGGCGCCCGCGGCAAGAGCCGCGACCGGCCGATCGCCGCTTACCGGCTCCCTGCGCGGTCATTGCCCTCCCCGTCAGGTTTCGGGGGCAGCAACACGAAGCGACCGCGCCCGACAATCAGGTCCGCCACCAGCCCCGTCCAACCGGTCTGGTGGGAGGCGCCCAACCCCGCGCCGTTGTCGCCGTGAAAATATTCGCTAAAGAGGAGCAGGTCGTGCCAGGATGGATCATTCTGGAAGCGGTCGATGCCGCCGAAGATCGGCCGGCGGCCGTGATCGTCCAGAAAGAGAGCGTGCAGCCGCTCCCCCAGGTGATCGGCGACACCCAGGAGGTCCATCGCCACGCCGGAGCCAGTGGGGCATTCAATGCTAAAGGCGTCGCCGAAGTAATGGTAGAAGCGGTGCAGGCCCGCCATAATTAAGTAGTTGATCGGAAACCAGACGGGGCCGCGCCAGTTGGAGTTGCCGCCAAAGAGCTGGGCGGTGGATTCCGCCGGTTCGTAGTCCAACTGGCGGACGGTGTCGCCCAACGTCACGACAAAGGGATGATCCAGATGGTAGCGAGACAGTGAACGCACCCCATAGGGCGACAGGAACTCCCCTTCGTCCAGCATGCGGCTCAGAATCCGGCGTAGGCGGTCGTGGCCGACGATGGAGAGCAGGCGCCGTTCGCCTTCGCCGGGGATGACAATGTGCTCAAGGATCTGCTGGCTGCGCGGGATGTTCTGGGAATACCACTCGAAGCGCTGGGCAAAGTCCGGCAGCCGCACCAGCATGTCGGCGTCCAGCACCGTCACTGCGAACAACGGTATCAGGCCCAGAATGGAGCGCGCCCGCATCGGCGTTTGCCGGCCGTCGGCGTAGCGCAGGACGTCGTAATAGAAGCCGTCCTCTTCGTCCCACAGCCCTTGATCATTCATGGCGAGGGCAATCAAGGTGAAGTGCTCAAAGAACTTGGTGGCGATGTCCTCGTAGGCGTGGTCGTGGCGGGCCATAATCAACGCCAGTTCCAGCATGTTCAGGCAGTACATGGCCATCCAGGCAGTGCCGTCCGACTGTTCCAGCACGCCGTCAACCGGTAACGCCTCGGACCGGTCAAACGGCCCGATGTTATCCAGCCCCAGGAAGCCGCCCTGGAAGACGTTGTTCCCTTCGGCGTCTTTGCGGTTGATCCACCAGGTGAAGTTGAGCAGCAATTTATGGAAGGTGCGCTCGAGGAAGTCGAAGTCTTTGTGCCCATCTATCTCGAAGACACGCAGCGCGGCGTAGGCATGCACGGGCGGGTTGACGTCGCCGAAGGCCCATTCGTAGGCCGGCAACTGGCCATTGGGTTGCATGTACCATTCCCGGCACATGAAGGTGAGCTGGGTCTTGGCAAACTCCGGATCGACGTGGGCGAGGGCGATGCAATGGAAGGCGAGGTCCCAGGCGGCATACCAGGGGTACTCCCAGGTATCCGGCATCGAGAGGACGTCGGCGTTGTTGAGGTGTTGCCAGTCGTGATTGCGGCCTTTCCAACGCGCCTCAGGCGGCTTCGGGTAGGCCGGATCGCCTTCCAGCCAGCGTAGGACGGCATAATGATAGAACTGCTTAGACCAGAGCATGCCGGCGAAGGCCTGGCGCATGACCATCGCGCTTTCCGGCGACGTGCCTTCCGGCGTGAGGACGGCGTAGAAGGCGTCGGCTTCCTGGGCCCGCTGCGCCATGATCTGTTCGAAGTCGGCGCCAAGGCCGGGGTCCCGATCGGCGAGGCGCAAGCGAATCTGGGCGGTCGCGCCGGGGGCGACGGTGAAGCGATAGCGTAAGCTTGCCTTGGTACCATGGTGCTCCGGGTTGACGGTTGCCGCGCCATGGATGATATGGTCGCCAATGCCGTCCTTCGGGTAGGCCGTGCCGCCGGCGCCGGGCCAGAGCCGCGCGGCATTGCTCTCGTTCTCGCAAAAGAGCGCGTCCGGCCGGCCGTCCCAGCTCAGCATCCGTTGCTCCAGCGACCAGTGCTGGGTCTGGATATGGGAGTCCGCCAGCGTGAGCGAGGGCTTGCGGTCGTCGGCGCCCCAGGACCAGGTGTTGCGGAACCAGAGGGTCGGCAACACCTCCAGGGTGGCCTCTTCCGGCCCGGCGTTGCGGACGGTGAGGCGCACGAGGATATCTTCGGGTCCGGCCTTGGCGTAGTCGGCGGTGATCTCCCAGTAGCGGTTACCGTCGAAGATGCCGGTATCGAGTAGTTCGTATTCCGGTTCTTGCCGGCTCCGGCGCGCATTCTCGGCGACCAACTGCTCATACGGGAAGGCCGCCTGCGGATAGACATAACGCCAACGCATCCAAGAATGGGTCGGCGTGGAGTCGAGGTACCACCAGTACTCTTTGCAGTCCTCGCCGTGGTTGCCCTGCGGTCCGGTAAGGCCGAAGAGGCGTTCTTTCAGAATCGGGTCCTGCCCATTCCAGAAGGCCAGGGCCAGGCAGAGGTACTGCCGGTCGTCGCAGATGCCGGCGAGGCCGTCCTCGTTCCAGCGGTAAGCGCGGGAGCGGGCATGGTCGTGGGGGAAGTAATCCCAGGCGCTGCCGTCGGCGCTATAGTCTTCGCGCACCGTGCCCCAGGCGCGTTCGCTCACATACGGTCCCCAGTGCCGCCAGGGCGCCCGCCCGTGGGGCGCCTCCTGCAACCGCGCCCGCTCCGCGTCCAATGCCATGCTGCCTCGACTCCTGCCTG
>JBPCLN010000030.1:0-14175 GCA_051003235.1 Chloroflexota bacterium
CTACTAATGTCACAATGCTCCCTTCGCTGTACGGTCTGCCGCGATGCTGGGTGTGGCGCTCGACAACCGCATGCGTCCGGGTGACGCCGAGCAGGCAGTATCGGTCGCTTGTGGCGGGTAGGTGGTGAACCACGCCGCCGGCAGGGCTGGGCGGCGATAGCTCTTTTGGAGGATGCGGTGGACTCGAACGCTTCAATGACCCGCCGGTCAGTACTCAGGGCCAGCGTGCTGGCGGCGGCAGTGCCCCTTCTGGCAGCCTGCGGCACCACCAGCACAGCGACGACGAGTAGCGGCACCGTTGCGGCTGTCACTGGGTCCAGTTCAGCCGCGACGACCACCGCCGTGACTAGCGCGGCGACCTCCGCCAGTAGCGCCGCCCCGACGACGGCCAGCACGGCCGCGACAACGTCCGCGGCGACCACGTCGTCCACCGGTAGCGTGGCCGCAGCGAGTACCACCACCTCGTCCGGAAGCACCGCCGCCGCCAGCACCAGTGCGCCGGCAACGTCCAGTGCTGCCAGCGCCGCCAGTACAGCACCGGCGGCGACGCCGACGTTCGTCCCGGTCACCGCCGTCCTGCCGACACCTACCAAGTCGGCCGCGAAGATCACCGGCAAGTGGACGGTGTTGCAGAATCAGGACTTTAACCCTGCGTTCAACGCCTATGTGCGGAAGGCGATCACCGACTTCGCCAAGTTCCAGGGCTGGCAACTGGACGTCTCCTACGTGGCCGGCTTTTCCGCCGGCGGGCAACTGGAGCAGAAGCTGGCCGCGGCGATCAATGCCGGCACGCCGCCGGACATGTTGGGGAACAACGAAAACGGCTATCAGTGGAAGTTCCTCGACCTCATCCAGCCGGTGGATGACGTCGCCAAAGAGATGATCGCGAAGTTTGGTGAACCCACCCCCGGCATCCAGTACACGTCACAGATTGACGGCGTCTGGTACGGCGTTCCCTGGTTTACGCGCTCCGGCACTGCCTATTTCGCCCGCCAGAGTTGGTTCAAAGACGCCGGGCTCGATCCGGTTAAGGCGACCGACACGCTGATGGGCCTGCCCGATGCACTGATGAAGATCTCCGATCCGAGCAAGCAGCGCTTCGGCTGGGGCATCACGATCAATACCAGCGGCGATGGCGAGCATTTCGTGCAGACGACCAGCGCCATGTTCGGCAGCAAACTCACCGATACCACGGGCCAGTTGGTCAAACTGGACTCGCCGGAGACGGTCAATGCGGTCACCTGGATCACCGATATCTACTTGAATCCGAAGTGGAAGGGTATGCTGCCGCCAGGCGTCAACGGCTGGACCGATACCGGCAACAACGAAGCCTGGCTGGCCAGCAAGATCGGCTTCACTCAAAACGCTGCCACGCTCTACGCCCAGTCCGTCCAGGAGGGGAAGACCTTGCAAGACGACACCATCTTCGTGCAGCAACCGGCGGGACCGGACGGCACCCGACTCATGGGGCAGGATGGCAACGAGTTCTGGCTCTTCAAGGGTTCCAAGAATGTCGATGCCTCCAAAGACTTCATCCGCTACATGCTGGACCCGGTGGCCCAGAAGGCCACCTGGGCCTATACGCCAGGCTACGTCACCCCCGCCTATGCTTCGGAATGGTCTGATCCGATCATCCAGGGGAATCCTATCGATAAGCAGGTTCAGCCCTCGGCGCTCTCGAAGCCGCCGTTCCTTGTGCCGGAGTACCCTGGCCCCGCCACGGCCGCCGCCGCCGCCGTGAACTCCCAGAATGTCTACACGAAGATGACGGCCCGCGTCTTGCAAGGCATGAAGCCGGCCGACTCCGTCAAGCAGGCCGCCCAGGAGGCGATTCAGATTTACCAGCAGTACGGCGCGAAGGGCCAGTAAGTATTGTGAGGATCGTGCCTCGCCGGCGCTAACGCCGCCGGTGCGGGTCGTCGGGTTGGGAGGCGGCGATCGCCGCCCTGCTTGATCCTGGGTAAGGAGGACGTCCCTTTGAGTGTGCAGACGGAAACCGCCGCCCAGCGCGCGAAGACGCTTGTCGCTGCGCATCCTCCCCGCCAGGGCGCCTGGGCCAGCCGGACCTTCGGCGCCGATTGGAAGACCGCCCTCCCGTTTATGCTGCCCATGGTGCTCCTGCTGTTCGGCGTCGTCGGCTGGCCGTTGTTGCAGGCCGTCCTGTTGGTGTTCACGCGGACCGTCGGGTTTAAGACCGGACCCTTTGTCGGCCTGGCGAACTTCGGCTACTTGATCCATAACCCGGAATACTTCAACTCGATTAAGGTGACGCTGGAGTTTGCCGTCAGCGCCGTCTTCATTAAGTTCTGGCTGGGATTGCTGGTGGCGCTCATCCTGGCGACGAACATTCCAGGACGCAATATCCTCACGGCCCTCGTCCTCATCCCCTGGGTCATCCCCGAAGTCGTGAAGGCGCTGATCTGGCGCAGTCTCTATGACCCGCAGTTCGGCGGCATTAACTTGCTCCTGGTCCGCCTCCATATCGGCAACGGCGGTGTGTCCTGGCTGGGGGATCCGCATCTGGCGTTGCCGGCGGTGACGGCAGTGCAGATCTGGGGCGGCGTGCCGTTTTTCGTCGTCGTCCTGCTGTCCGGCATCAAAGCGCTGGATTCGGAGCAATTCAACGCCGCCGCCATCGACGGCGCGAACGCTTTCCGGCGCTTCCTGCATATCACCTTGCCCGGTCTGCGTTATGTCATTATTGTGTGTTGCCTGCTCTCGTTCATCTGGACGTTCAACGGTTTCGGCCTGATCTACTTATTGACGGCCGGCGGTCCCGGCAACGCCACGCAGTTGTACGCGATCCTGGCCTATCGGGCGATTACCGGCTTCCTGTATAGCCAGGGCACGGCGATTGCGCTCTCCACTGCGCCGGTGCTGGCGGTGGTGATCGCCGTCCTGGGGCGCTACATGATGTCCAGCGGCAACGAGCCGCCCGCCGACGAACTGCCCGCTGTCCTGCGCGCGGTGCTCCTACCCTTCGTCCTGCTCTTCCGCGGCCTGGGCTGGGTGGTCATGCGCATCATCGAAGCGGGGGAGGCGGCGGTGCTGGCCCTCGCCACGCTGTTGCGACGCGCCGTCGGTCGGGGCGACAAGGCGAGCCTCTTTGGTCAACGTGGGAACGCCCGCGCCCTGCGCATCGCCTCCGTGTTTATCCTCGCGCTTGTCTTGATCTTCGAACTCTTCCCCTTTTACTGGTCTATCATCACCGCCTTCAAGCCGGAGGCGCAAATTGAAGAGGCGGTCCACATCTTCTGGCCGCAGCCGTGGACGGTTGAGCACTTCCAGTACATGCTTTCCCAGACGGACTTCCCGATCTGGCTGAAGAATACGGTCGCGGTTGCCGTGGTGACGACCGCCATCTCCGTCTGCGCCGCAGCGCTGGGCGCCTACGCCCTGGTGCGCCTGCGCTGGCGGGGAGCACGCACCTTCTCGGTGCTGGTACTCGTCACCTACCTTGTACCCAGCATCATGCTGCTGATTCCCATGTACAAGATTCTGAGCGACCTCCACCTGAATAACTCGGTGACGTCGCTGATGGTGACCTATCCGTCGTTCATCTTGCCCTTCGCCACCTGGCTCCTGATGGGGTACTACCGCTCCATCCCGGAGGAACTGGAAGAAGCGGCCCAGATGGACGGCTGCAGCCGCCTCTCCGCCTTCTTCCGCGTCGTGCTGCCCCTGGTGAAGCCGGCGCTCATGGCGACGGCGCTCTTTGCAATTACGGCGTCCTGGAACGAATTCCTGTTTGCCTATGCCTTCATCTTCAGTGACTCGTCCAAGACGCTGCCGGTCGGTCTGGCGCAGATGGTCTTCGGCGACGTGTACCCGTATGGCAATATGATGGCAGCCTCGCTGATGATGACAATTCCGGTCGTCATCATGTACACCATCGGTCAGCGCTATATGGTCGAGGGCCTCACGGCGGGCAGCGTCAAAGGCGGTGGCTGACGGGGGCGGACCTACGCCGGCAATAGGCTAGTGATTTTTGCGCGTAGCTCCACCGGCTTGTAGGGTTTGGCCAGATATTCGGTGCAGCCGGCGGCCAGCGCCTGTTCCCGGTCGCCCGCCATGGCGTGGGCCGTGACCGCCACGATGGGGATCGGTTGCTGGATCTTCGTTCGTATCTGCTGCACCGCCTCCCAGCCATTGATGCCCGGCAAGGACAGATCCATCAGGATCAGGTCGGGGAGAGTGTCGACGGCCACGCGGATGGCTTCTCGCCCGTCGTGGGCCAGGAGGACGTCATAGCCGCTGGCGCCCAGGATCTTTCGTGCCAGTTCCAGATTGCTCGTGTCGTCGTCGACAACGAGAATGCGATGTGCCATGTTCCTACCCTCAACTGCTCTGCCGGGTCGTGTGGTGTGCCGTGTCTAGCGCCGATGTCCTCTACTGTACGACTCGCGTACGACCCGGCGCAACGCTGCCGCCAACTGCCACCCAGCGATAGCACAAACGGGTGAGCGCCAGCCCAAAGGACCGGCGTATGCTACAGCTATAGTATGGCCCATGGTCACGGCTGGGACCGAAAGCGTGTGATTGGCATGGCTGGACGGCAGGCGGTGCGCGCCGTTGGGTAGGGAGGTGATAAGCAGGTGCTGACCCGCTTTGCCCTCCTGGCCGGCTTCCCCCTGGCTTGCATGGCCGGTACCGTGATTGTCCTCTTGCAGACGCCGAATGCCCAGGGCATACCCCTATCGCTCCCGATTGCCATTGGGGCGCTGCTGCTGATTGCTGTCGTGTTCACCGTGGCGAATCTTCGCGGCGCCCACACCATTGAACAGGCGACCAATGCGGCGTTGACGGAGCTGGGCCGTCAGGCGCTCCAAGTTGCCGGGGTCGCCCTGGATCTGGAAGTGGTTGGCGGCGACGATGGCGGGCTGCGCTGGCTCACCGAGGCGTTCCAAAGTATGCTCGCGTCACTGGAGCGCGAGCGCACCCAGGTAAAGTATCGTCTTTCCGATCTGGAGACCTTGAATTCGGTGGCCGGCGCCATCATTGATACCCCCGATCCCGCCACGTACGCGCAGCGCATGATTGACAGTCTGGTTTACAATCTGCACGCCGCCGGCGGCATCTTTGTTGGCGGAACGGCGCCGGAGCAGTTGTCGATCGCAGCCAGTGGGGGGAATGTTGCCGATCTCGCCGGCCTCGGTCGCGCCTGGCTTGCCGTCCGTTACGGTGACAGCACGCCCCTCAGCCAGGCGCTCACCGAAGGGCGGATCAGCAGCCGCGAAATTCTCTTCCATGGTAGGTCGGAAGAAGCGCCGGACGCGCCAGTGACGATGCGCGCGATGGCCTTTCCCGTCCACGAACAGGGACGGATCGTCGGCGCAGTCGAACTCTACTTCGGCGTCGCTCTATCGCCGGATCAACGATCCCTTGATGAGCAGCGACCGTTGCTGGAAACATTGGCCCGCTTGATCAGTGTTGGTTACGAGCACTTCCAGACGGTGCTGCAACTAGGCGCCAGCAACGTCGCCCTGGCCCGCGCCAACCGCCTGAAGAGCGAATTCCTGGCCAACATGAGTCATGAGTTACGCACGCCAATGAATTCGATTATCGGCTATTCGCACGTGTTGCTGGAAGGCATTGACGGACCATTAGGCGAAAAGCAACGGCACGACGTTCATCGGGTCGTCCATAGCGCCGAGTCGCTACTGGCGATCATCAACGATATCCTCGATCTTTCCAAGATTGAAGCCGGTCGCATCGAACTCCACTGGCAGCAGATTAGTGTCCGCGATGCCGTGCGCAGCGCGATCGCTACCGTTGAGCCGCTGGCGCACGCCAAAAAGCTGACACTCCGCAGCGAAATCGCGCCGGGAGCGGAGGTATGCTGGGGCGACGCCACGCGCCTTGGCCAGATGCTCCTCAACCTGCTGTCTAATGCCGTGAAGTTTACGGAGGAGGGGCGCATTTGCGTGCTGGTCGGACACGAGGGCGAGCGGGTCCGCTTTACCGTGCGTGACACCGGCATCGGCATCGCCCCGGCCGCCCACGACCTGATCTTCGAGGAGTTCCGTCAGGCCGACGGCAGTACCTCTCGCCGTTACGGGGGCACAGGCCTGGGACTGGCGATTACCCGCCGGCTCGCCCAACTGCATGGCAGTAGCGTCGAACTGACGAGCGAGTTGGGGGCCGGTAGTAGCTTTTCTTTCACCGCTCCCTTGCATCCCATCGCCACGACCGGCCCTGGCGCCGCGGTTCACCCTTCGTCGGAAGCATTCGTTGGCGCCTCGATAGGGCAGCACGGCCCGGTCCCCACGCTCGCTACACTGCGGACTGGACGATCATAAAGGGACAGTGATATGCACGGTGACCGGCCAGCGTTCCAACAGTGCTGAGCCTGACGATTATTGCCCCAAGCCGGAATGAGGAAGAGAGTGTCCCCTTGCTGGCGCGGGCCGTCCAGGCAGCGCTGGCGGGGGAATGCTACGAATTGCTTTTTGTCGACGATAGCGACGACGCCACGCCGGCAGTGCTGGCGGCGCTGGCCGCGACGGCCGACCTCCATGTGCGATATATCCACCGTGCTGCCGGGCCGGAACGGTGGGGAGGGCTGGCGGGGGCGGTCACGGATGGGCTGACCCATTCCAACGCAGAATATGTCTGCGTGATCGACGCCGACATGCAGCACCCGCCGGAAAAGATTCCGGAACTGCTGGCCGCGGCGCGCCGGACGAACGCCGACGTCGTCATGGCTTGCCGGTACATGCCTGGCGGCAGTAGCGAAGGTCTGGCCGGTCCTTTGCGCACGCTTTTCTCCATGGGGTGCAAATGGCTCTGCAAGGTGCTGTTTCCGGTGCGCCTCTGGCAGGTCCGCGATCCACTGTCGGGTTTCTTGCTCGTTCGTCGGGATATCACGGTCGGCCTGGCGTTATGCCCCCTCGGCTTCAAGATCTCCCTGGAACTGCTGGTGCGCTGCCCCCGCCAGCGGCTGGTGGAGGTGCCCTACCGATTTCGTCGTCGCGCTGCCGGTAACAGCAAGGCCGATTTCCGCGTCGGCAAGCTTTTTCTCCACCATCTCTGGCGCTTACGGACGTCGTAGGAGCGTGCTTTTTGCGCGCGACACCGCTGGACACTATCATGGTCGGACGGCGCGCCGGTCAATGCCGTGCCATGCATTTGGTAACGTAGCGACAGGGAGGCAGACGATGATTGCCGTCGTGATGGCGGGTGGTGAAGGCTCTCGCTTACGGCCACTCACTCTGGGCCGTCCGAAGCCGATGGTGCCGATTCTGAACGTTCCGGTGATGGAGCACATCATCACTTTACTGAAGCGGCACCACATCACCGATATCCTGGTGACGGTGCATTACATGGCCAGCGTGATCGAAGATTACTTCGGGGACGGCAGCGACTTCGGCGTCCGCATGCGCTACGTCCTGGAAGAGACACCGCTCGGCACCGCCGGCAGTGTCAAGAACGCCCAGGAGATGCTGGATGAGCCGTTCCTGATTATCAGCGGCGATGCCTTGACCGATATTGATCTGAGTAAGGTCATTCGCTATCACCAGGAGCGGCAAGCCCAGGCGACGCTGGTGCTGGTGCACGTCAATAACCCGCTGGAATACGGCGTCGTGATTACCAACGCCGATGGCGCAGTGCAGCGCTTTTTGGAAAAGCCGAGTTGGGGCGAGGTCTTCAGTGACACGGTCAATACCGGCATCTACGTGCTTGATCCCAGTGTCCTTGACCTGATTCCAGCCGGACGCTCCTACGATTTCAGCAGTGAAGTGTTCCCGCAGTTGCTCACGCGCGGTGACCCGATGTTCGGTTACATCGCCGAGGGGTACTGGTGCGACGTGGGCAGCCTCGGCGACTACCTGAAGGCCGGCTTCGACATGGCCGAAGGGCGGGTCGGCCTCCCGCAGCCCCATCCTCGCCAGGCGAACGGCATGATGGCGGCGCGGAGCGCGATGGTGGAGCCAGGCGTGCGCTCCTACGGAGCGGTCTATCTGGGCGAAGGCTGCGTCGTGCGCACCGGTACCGTACTGCACGGGCCGGTCGTGATCGGCGACAATACCGTGATTGAGGGCGGCGCGACCGTCGACCGCAGCGTCATCTTCAACAATTGTCTGATTTCCAATGCGGTGTCCATTACCGGAGCGATCGTCGGCAAGCAGTGCTCCGTCCGTACCGGTGCGATTGTCGCCCAGGGAGCGGTGATTGGGGACGGCTGCACGATTGGCGAGCGGGCGGTTGTGCGCAGCGACGTCAAAATCTGGCCCGACAAAGAGGTGGATGAGCAGGCGACCGTCAGCAGTAGCCTGATCTGGGGCGGGCGGGCGAAACGCTCCCTCTTCGCCGGCCACGCCACGATTAGCGGCCTGGCCAACGTGGAACTGACGCCGGAACTGGCGGCGAAAGTCGGCGCCGCCTACGGTTCCACCCTGCCCGTGGGTGGCACGGTGCTCGTCAATCGGGGCCATTCCAAAGGCGCGCGCATGATTAAGCGCGCCATCATCTCCGGCCTGCCGTCCGCCGGCATTGATGTGCTGGATACCTCGACGTTGCCGATCCCGGTGGCGCGCTTCGAAACGCGGATGAGCCGGGCCGGCGGTGGCATACACGTGCGCATGTCACCTTTTGACGCGCGCATGGTGGACATCAAACTCTTCGACGTGAACGGCGCCGACATCAGCAAGAATGCGGAGCGCAAGATTGCCAATGTCTACATCCGAGAGGACGTACGGCGGGTGCCCGCCGACCGAATAGGCGCCATCTACGCCGGTCCGGAGCCGCTCGCCGTCGCCGAAGAACGGTACCGCGAAGCGTTCCTGCAGCGGGTCGATCGCCCGCTACTGGAGGGCGAACGTCCCACGATCGTCATTGACTTTTTCAGTGGTCTTTTCGCCTCGCTCGGACAGCGGCTGTTCCGGGAGGCCGGCTGCAATTTGATCGAGTTGAATGGCATCCCCGGCGATCCGGAGTTGCGATCCGAGGCCAATATCGCCAAGCATCTGCGCACGCTGAGTGCGGTCACCAAGGCGGTCGGCGCGACCGCGGGCGTCCTGTTCAACAACAGCGGCACGCGAATGACCATCGTCAGCGAGCAGGGGCACGTGCTGCCGCCCTGGCATGCGCTGGCGGTGATGATGCTCCTGTCCTGGCACGGCGCCCCCCCCGCGACGCAGATCGGCGTACCGCTGAACGCGCCGCGGTTGATAGACGCCCTCGCCACGACTGACGGCAATGGCGTGCGCACACTGGCTCCCGACCCGGTCGTCGTCAGCGGGGCGACGATGCAGTCGGACCTGGTCCTGGTGGGCGACGGCGCCGGTGGTTTCGCCTTCCCGGAATTGCCGGCCGGCTTCGATGCTTTGTTCGGGACGGTGCGGATGCTGGAAATGCTGCTCCGCTCCGGCGCAACGCTGTCCCGAATGGCGGCGGAAGTGCCGCCTTATTTCCTGGCCAATGCCGACGCCTACTGCCCATCGGAGCACAAAGGCAAAGTCATGCGCCGTCTCCACGAGCAGGCGATCGAGATGGGCGGCCGGTCCGCCCAGGGCGTGCGCCTCACCACCGGCCCCGACACCATTGTGATCGTTCCCGACGCCGACAAGCCGGTCTTCCACGTCCAGGCGGAAGCGGAAACCGAACAGCACGCCGTCGCCCTGGCGGAACGGTATGCGGAGATGATTCGTTCGTTCGAGGTGGCGTAGGGGACCTCACCCGCTCGCTGAGGTTTCCCCTTCCAGCCAGCCCTGCGCCTCGCGGAGCGCCTCCGCCACCCGCTCGGGGGCGGTGCCGCCGGCGACGGTGCGGCGAGCGATGGCGCGGTCAATATCCAGAACGGCAAAGGCATCAGTGGCGAAGGCTGGCGATACCGCCCGAAGCTCGTCCAGCGAGAGATCCTCCAGGGTTCGGTTGGTGGTCTCGCAGAGACGGACGAGGTGGGCCACGATGCCGTGCGCCTCGCGGAAAGGCACGGCGCGCGTGACGAGGTAATCGGCCAGATCGGTGGCGGTGAGGTAACCCTGCCGCGTGGCCTGGCGCATGCGGTCCTGGTGTATGTGGAGGGTGCCAATAGCGCCGGCCATGATGCGCAGGCAGTCGTGGACGGTGTCGAAGCCATCGAACAGCGGCTCCTTGTCCTCTTGCATGTCCTTGTTATAGGAGAGCGGTAGCCCTTTGAGTGTCGTCAGGAGATTGAGCAAATCGCCGTAGACACGTCCAGTCTTGCCGCGCACGAGTTCCGCCGAATCCGGATTCTTCTTTTGGGGCATGATCGAACTGCCCGTGGCATAACGGTCGTCCAGGGTCACGAAGCCGAACTCCTGGCTGGACCAGAGTACCAGTTCTTCCGCCAGACGGGAGAGGTGGGTCATTATGAGGCTGGCGACAGCCAGAAACTCCACCGCGAAGTCGCGGTCGGCGACGGCATCGAGGCTATTGCGGCTGATCGCGGCGAAGCCCAGGTCGCGGGCGACGGCCGCCCGGTCCAGCGGGAAGGTGGTCCCGACCAACGCGCCGGAACCAAGCGGCAGAACGTCGGCCCGGCGGTAGGCATCACCCAGGCGATCGTAGTCGCGACGCAGCATCTCCACGTACGCCAGAAAGTGGTGGGAGAGCAACACCGGCTGGGCACGCTGCACATGGGTGTAGCCGGGCAGTACCGTCTGCCCATGCTGCTGGGCCTGGTCGAGCAGCGCCGCGACCAGGCCCAGAAGATCCTGGCGCAATGTTTGTATGGCCGTTCGAACGAAGAGGCGTATGTCCAGCGCCACCTGATCGTTTCGACTGCGTCCGGTGTGCAGTGTACCGGCAACAGGCCCGAGGCGCTCCGCCAGCGCCGCCTCGACGTTCATGTGAATGTCTTCGCGATCAATCCGGAAGGTGAAGCGCCCCGCCCGCACCTCTTCGCGGATGGCGATGAGTCCCGCGATGAGGGCGTCGCTTTCCAATGGGGTAATGATGGATTGGGTCCCCAGCATGCGAGCGTGGGCGATGCTGCCGGCGATGTCCTCCTCCGCGAGGCGCTGATCGAAGGAGATGGAGGCATTGAACGTCTCCGCCAGGGCATCGAGCGGCCGCTCAAAGCGATTGCTCCAGGGCTTCATCGGGCGCACAGCAGCCATTGCAGGAGGGCCTTCTGCACATGGAGACGGTTCTCGGCCTGATCGAAGACGGCGGATTGGGGGCCGTCGATGACGTCGTCCGTGATTTCCTGGCCGCGTTTGGCCGGCAAGCAATGCAGGACAATGCAGCGCTCCGGCGTGCGGTGCAAGAGGGCGGCGTTGACCTGGTACGGCGTCAGGGCGTCCCGGCGAACGGCGGTTTCCGTTTCCTGGCCCATGCTCACCCAGACGTCGGTGTAGATGGCGTCCGCACCGGCCAGGTCGACGCGTTGCGGGTCGTGTTCGACGGTGACGGGTGCGCCGCCCAGGCGCCGGGCATGGGCGAGCACGCCTGTCGCGGGGGCATAGGGCGGCGGGCAGACGATGCTCACCCGGATTCCCAGGCGCGGCGCCAGGAGGAGCAGCGACGTGGCGACGTTGTTGTCGGCGTCACCGATATAGACGAGGTGGCGCCCGGCCAGGCCGCCGCTATGCTCGTCCAGGGTCAAGAGGTCGGCCAGCGCCTGGCAAGGATGCTCGCCGTCGGTGAGGGCGTTCACCACCGGCACGCCGGCGGCAGCGGCAAAGGCCTCCAGTTCGGCATGGCTGCGTAGGCGGGCGACCACGCCCTGAACATAGCGCGACAGCACCCGTGCCACGTCGGCCGGGCTTTCGCGGCTGCCCATCTTCACCTCATCGTTGCCCATGTAGAGCGGATGAGCGCCCAGTTCGTGGACGGCGACATCAAACGACGCTTTCGTCCGCAAAGAGGGGTGCTGAAAGAGCAAGGCGACCGTTTGCCCCAATAGCGGACGTGGCGCCTCCGGGCCCCGACGCCCTTTGAGCGCCTTCGCCAACGAGAAGAGCTCCAGGACCTCGTCCACTGCAAGGTCGGTGACACTCAACAGGTCGCGCTTCATGGCAATTCCTCAATCGAAAGAGAAAATGGAAAGAAAGATGATACCAGAAGTTTACGGAGAGACGGATGCTCTCAGGCAAGGAAAGTGCGCCACAAGTTTTCGCGCCGTTTGGTTCGTTCGGCACGGCGGCAGATGGGGCATTCCAAAGATGGTCTGCTGTCGGATCACCAGCCGGAATTGCGGGCCTACGACCACATGCTGGGTGACTGCACCCACTCCATCGACTCGGTGCGCTGGATGTGCGGTGGTGAGGTGGTGCATGTCGAAAGCCGTTGCAAGCGGGTCGGGACGTGACCAGTTCTCCCTTCCGCGCCTGCGTGAAGACCATGGAAGTGGCCGAGAAGGTCCTGGCCATGGCGCTCCTGCACGGCCAATGAGCAGCGGCCCGCACCGCAAACGTCATCAGCCCGCGGCCTCCGGGTAGACAGTGCAGTCCGTCGTTGGCGTCCAATATTCTGCTGATCGGAGTGTCTGGGCGCGGGTCGCCGGGTTGGGCGGTGGGCGCATCGCTTGCCGGCGCTCATGGAGACCGTCTTCGCCGCCGCCTGCGGGGGGACGACGGCGTAGCGCGTGGTCAGGTCGGCATCGAACTGGAGGGCGCCGAGGGCAGGGGTGGCATCGAGCAGGCAATGCGTAAGGGAGGTATCGAAGACGTCGCCGCCGTTCTGCCAGATCGGCCCGGAAATCCAGGCGAGGCCAGGCGGTGTGGTGGTGTAGCCGTAGCGAGGCGCCGATTGCTGCGTGTTGGTGAGTGCCTGGGCCACGTTCAGGAAGGTGTCGTAGGTCCACACGCTCGTTGGCAGCGTCACCCCGGCGCGTTGGAAGAGGGCGCGATTGTAATAGATCACGTGTGGCGTGGCGATCCAGGCAGTCCCGTTACGTGTGCGGCAGCAATGACGCCGTAGCCAAAGAGTCCGATACCGATCGTCACGCATTATCTCCTTGCCTGGTGACATGGCCCGCACTGACGCCGTCGTGAAACAGCACGAGGTTGTAGCCGCGGCTACGACGGGCCTTCATGCTGTGGTCATGGCCAGCACAAGGTCGTTCAGTCCTTGATCGCGTTCCGGAGGTCTTCATTTGGCTCCAGGCCGCCGCGATTCTTTAGGGTGGCCGGCAGGCGGAAGGTGGGGCCGCCTTCCAGGCGGGCCCAGAGTGTCTCCATACCCTGGAGCATCGTGCCGCAGACCTTATGGAGGTTGCCACCCAACTGGATCGCTTCGGCGGCGGCGATCTGGTAGACCAGCCCCCGGCGGGGATTGGTCGTGCGGTTCGGGTAGCTCGCGTGCAGGGTGCAGCAATGATGGATAGTCATACCCCCCGCCGGGACGACCAGGTCCACCGCCGTCAGCTCGTCGATCTGACTGGGGTCGGCCAGGCGCCCGGCAAAGCGGCCGTCATGATCGTGCGAGAGCGGACCGAGGCGATGGCTGCCGGGGATGACGCGCATGCAGCCATTCTCCGGCGTGGTGTCGTCCAGCAGGAACATACAGGCGAGCAGATCGTAGTTGGTGTGGGGGAAGAAGGGGAAATCTTGATGCCACTCCACTTCCCCTTTACCGATGGTGGGAGGCTTCCAGTTGAGTTTGGCGTGCTGCAGGCGCAAGTTGGGACCGATAAGGTCCGTCACCGCCGCCAGCATCGCCGGTTGGCGCGACGCCCGGTCGAAGGCTGGGTCCAGCAGGGTGACGTTGTGGATCACGGCCAGGCGTTCCGCCCCGCCGATGCGCTCCCGCTCCGTCTGGATGTGTTCCGACGCCGTGCGCAGATCATCGAGCTCCTGCCGCGAGAGCACATTCTCCAGGATGAGATAGCCCTGTTCCTGGTACGTCTGTTTTTGGCTCGCGCTCAGTCCCAAACGTTCTTGCGTGATCATGCCTCTTGTCCCTTTCTCCAGGATCGTCACGTACTGCTCTGAGCGGCATAGGCCGCCAGCGCCTTGGCCGTCAAGTCGTCGCACCGAGCCCGCACCGTCTTGACGTCCGTCTTGCCGGCCTTGACGTCACCGATCGCCGTGCCGACCGGCCCGGAGAATTTGGGCCAGGCCGGATGCAACCCCAGACCGATGGCGCCGTCAAAGGCCTTCAGGTAGGCCTGCATGTTCGCCGGTGGCAGTGTCGAACCAAGGAAGGCGTCACTCTCCGCAATGCGCTGGATCGATGGTGTGATATGGGCGCCCTTAGCGGCAGCCG
>JBPCLN010000031.1:0-4674 GCA_051003235.1 Chloroflexota bacterium
CGACATAGTGGCAGCCGTGGCTGAGCAGACAGCCCATCGGGAATGTCTCCCAGCTCGCCCGCCACGACGCCAGGGCCGGGGCGTGCTCCGTGCGGCAGGTGACGAGATAGGGGCGCCCGGCGGCGCCTTCTTCCACCGCCTGATGCAGGCACTGCCAGATCGGGTCGAAGCGCGTGACGTAGGCCACCATCAGCTTCACGCGATTGGCTTCCGCCACCCGGATCATGGCATCCGCCTGCTCCAGGGTGATGGCCATGACCTTCTCGGTCAGGACGTGCTTGCCACGCTCGGCGGCGGCGATCGCCATCGGCGCATGCAGATGCGGCGGCGTGCAGATGTCGACGGCGTCGACCTCCTCCAGGATGCTGCGATAGTCGGTCGACCAGCGGCATTGCGCCTGTTCCGCGAACTGACGGGCCTTGGCATCATCGATATCGACGCAGTAGACGAGCTCGCATTGGTCGTGCATGCGCTGATAGGCCGCGATGTGCCCCTTGGCGATGCCGCCGCAGCCGAGCAAGGCGACACGAATCTTACGCTGAGCCATCATTTCCTCCTCTTTCCAGCACCGTGATCCCGGTCCAACGGCCCGCCGGCGCCGCTCAGCGCCAACCGAATGCCGGCCGTCCCAACGGCGGAAACGCATGCCGTTGTTTTAGCGCCGCTTCAGTCAACATCTGGACCTAACACGCCGTAACTCCATGGCTTTTGCGGCCCGTCGACCAGAACGGGCGGCGGCACGCTGCCGGGCGTGAGCGCCTGGGCCAGTTGCCGGCATGCCGTGACGATCTGCTCCTCGGCGCTGATTGCCAGGTTGGAGTAGGTGGTGAGGACGGTCTCGTAGCCACCGCCATCGGCAGCGAAGGCCTCCAACGGCGGGACGTACCCCACGCAGCCGTTCGCCAGCGAGACCACGAAAGTGAACGGGAAGGAGGAGGCGTCCTTAATCCGTAGGCCCGTTGCGGCAAATGTTTCGCTCGGGTTAGCGAGGAACAGCGCCGGCCCCACCTGGAGGGCCTGGACTTCCACCGCCGCCGTCGGCTCGGTAGCCAGCACGTGCTCCAGCAACACGATCTCTTTGGCGAACGTCCAGGCGGTGTCGCGGTTGCCGGTGCGTAACCCCTCCGCAACGATGCGGCGGCTGTCCGCCAGGTGTCCGGCACCGGGCCGACGGCGGGGGATTTGGAGCGTTTGCGAGGCCGCAACGAGCGGCGGTAACTCGCCCAGTTCCGTCGAGACCAGCACCTTCAGCGCCTCCGCACCGACTCGTGTGCCGACGCGCCGGCTGGTGGCCTCGCCAAACTCTCGCGCTCGCAACGACTGGTTGTCGACTTGGGTCACATCCCCCGACGCTCCTTGCAGGAATACCACCACCGCCTGCGGCCCCATCACCGCCTGGATCGTCTGCTCGAGGTAGAAGACGTAGTCCGCCGAGATGCCGCCGGAGAAGGTGGTGCAGTGACAGCCGAAGTTGACGAGACAGCCGAGCAACGTGCCGGTCGTGCTCCAGGCGCCGAGCACGCCGACCGCCGGGTCGATCGGCCCGGCGGGAGCAACGATGGCGGGGTTGCCTTTGCCGGGATGGGTATACACACGGCCGTTCGCCATCTGGAACCGGCGGTTGTAGCCGGACTGGTCTTCGCGACCGCTGCCGATGGAGAGACGAGCCTCCTCACGCCGGCGATGCGCTTCGCTCACGGCGCTGACGATCTGCCCGGCTACCCAGTCCAGATACTGCGAGTCGGGGTTTGTCGAATGATCGCGCACCAGCGTCTTTACCGACCCCGCTGCGCCGGCAAAGGCGGCGGGTTCGTACCAACTGAGCGGCCCGCCGCTATGCGTGTGCGAGGCCGCCAGCATGATGTGGGCTGCCGGGATGCCGCAACGCGCCTCGATCGCCCGCCGCACCCCGTCCCGCCAGTGGTTGGCCAGCGGCAGGTTGCAGGTGTCGATGCCGGCGAAGGCCAGCACCATCCCCTGCTGCTCCAAGACGGCGGCCCGGACCTTGAGCGGGTCGTGGATCTGCTTGCCATAGCTCTTGCCATAGCCGCCGGGCATCTCCATGCCCAGCGGCGGAGTGATATCAGCGGTCCAAAATCCTGCCAGCACGATCGTTTGCTCCGGCCTTACCCGGGCTACTTCTTCGCCGCGAAGATCGTGTCGGCGAGGCGCTGGGCCTCGTCGAGCGCCGTCTTGACGTCCGTCTTACCCGTGTAGGCGGCGGTGAGAAGTGGCCCGATTTGCTTGCTCTGATCCGCGTTGTGATGATAGGGATAGACGCCCGGCAGCTTCGCGATCAAGGGGATCTGCGCCTGCGGCGCCAGCGTCTTCACCAGCGCCTGCCACTGCGGCGTATCGTAGAGGGCCAGGACCGGCGAATCCGCCTTCAGGATCTCGTTCTTCTTGATCGCCGAGGGCAGCCCGCAGAAGAAGCGCAGGAACTGGAAAGCGTCGGCATTGTGCTTGCCGTTGTAGGGAATGACCGTGAAGTTGATCCAGGTCGCCGTCGCCGGTCCCTTGCCCGTCGGCGCCTGGGGATAGGGGATCATCCACCACTTCAGCGCCGTCGCCTTGACAATGGTCGGGAACGAGCCCATGGCCGTTTCGTCGAACTCCATCGCCGCAGTCCCAGCCGCCAGTGCCGTCTCGCCTGTCGGACGGTTCTTGGCGGCCAGCGGCGCCCCGACATTGCTCTTACCGGCCAGATCGGCCAGGAATTGCAGCGCTGCGACCGTCTCCGGCGCATTGTAGTAGGCGGTGTTCTGCTCGGCGTCGTAGAGGGAGTGGCCCGTCGTTTCCACCCAGGCGGTGAAGGTGGCGATGTCCATACCGGCCGGTGTCCCGACCCCCGCCACCGTCACACTGCCGTCGCTGCCTGACTTGGTGAGCTTCTGGCCGACGTGGACCAGGTCGTCCCAGTTTTTGATGTCGGCGCCCTTCGGATCGAAGCCGGCGGTCTGGAATAGGTCCTGGTTGATGCCCAGGCAGAGCGACTCCGGCCCCATCACGGGAATACCAAAGGTGTGCCCGGCCGTCTGGCGGAACTGCTTGGAGGCGGCGAAGAACTTGTCGTCCTGCACGTCCGGCGCCTGGGCGATCATGGCGTCGAGGTTGGCCAGCAGCCCGGTATCGTACATATCGCGGCCGAAGACGATGGACGTAAAGGCGGCGTCGGGCGGCTGGCCGCCGGCGACGCCCGTCACGAACTTCTGGTTGGTGTCGGTGACCGGGGTCGAGGGGATGCTCGTCACCGTCACACCGGTCTGCTGCTTGTACTGGTCAAAGGCCCATTTCATGTAGACGTCGTAATCGGCGCCTAGTGAGCCGGTCCACCAGTGCAGGAACGTCAGGCTGACGCCGGCGCCGGCGGGCGCGCTTGCCGACGCTGCCACGGTCGCCGCGGCACTGCTGGCTGCCGATGTCGCGGCAGCCGTGGTGGCCGCGGCGGCACTCGTCGTTGCTAAGGTGCTCGTTGCCGCCTGGCTGGCGCTTGCAACCGTCGTAGACGCCAGGACCGTGCTCGTTGCCGCCTGACTCGCCGTCACGGCCGCCGCCGACGTAGGAGCGGCGCTGCTGGCTGTCGCCGAGACGGTCGCTGCCGCACCGCCGCAGGCGGCGAGCAGCACCGGGGTGGCCAGGCCGGCGGCGCTCCACGCGCCCAGGGCGCGAAGCATCTGCCGCCTGGTTTGGGGTTGCAGGGACCGACTGGACATGTTTTCATCCTTCCTGTCGGCGCCCGACCACCGGGCGCACGCCCTAGGGTACCGCGGGGTTATACGTCGCGCTCAGATCTGGACAATGATATGTATGTGGTATATCGTAAGGACGACGGCTTGTCAAGATGCCGGCTGAGCCGTCACTCGCTACTATGAACGGCGGCGATAAACGTGCCCAAAATAGTCTGACAAGTTATAGTCTGACAAGTTAAGGAGTGACGTGTGCCACAGTTAGGATTCGCCCTGATCGGCTGCGGCGGCATGGGCCGCAGCGAAGCCCGGTTGTTGCCCCAGATCCCCGAAGCGAAGTTGATGGCGGTCTGCGACGTGCAGGAGCAAGCCGCCCAGGCGTTCGGGCAGGAGATGGGCGTTCCCGTCTTCACCGATCCGGCCCAGATCTTCGCCCGAGCCGATATCGGTGCAGTGATGGTGACGACGCCCAACGGGCTGCACACCCAACTGGTCCTCGATGCCGCAGCGGCCGGTAAGCACATCTTCTGCGAGAAACCCATGGCCTTCACGGTGGCGGAATGCGACCGGCTGATCGCCGCCGCCAAGCAGCACCAGGTGCGCCTGATGGTCGGTCAGGTGTTACGCTTGTTACCGCTCTTCGCACGCATCACCGAACTGTTCGATTCCGGTCTGCTTGGCCGACCACTCGCCGTCCAGATCTCCCGCCTGGGCTGGTTTGGCGATCCGGCCGCGCGCTACCGGTTGAGCAAGGCCATCACCGGCGGCCTGCTCTACGACATCACCGTCCACGAGATTGACCTGGTGCAGCGGCTCTGCGGGCCGGCAGTGTCCGTCTACGCGCACATGGACCGCACCATCATGACCCAGATCGACTACGAGGAGACGGCGTTGCTCCAACTGCACTATCAGTCCGGCGCTGTCGCCAGCCTCTTCGAGAGCATCGCCTCCCCGGTTGGCTGCTTCCGCGGCCACATCATCGCCGAAC
>JBPCLN010000032.1:0-10566 GCA_051003235.1 Chloroflexota bacterium
GCCCGATCGCGTGCGGTTGGCCGTCGCGGGCTGCCGCCGGTAACTCCAGCTCTTCCCATTGGCCGCCGGGGCGCATCTGCCGGAGAAACTCGCCCTGGCCCCGCGTCAAACTCGCCCACAACGCCCCGTCTTCGCCCACCACTTGCAGAAATTCGGCAACCCCTTGCGCCGGGGTGATTCTGCTCACCGTGATCTGTCCCTGCTGCTGGTCCGCGGTCCGCAGCAGCAGCGTCGCCATATCGAGCGATTCGTTGCGATGCGTCGTGCCATGCTCATCGATGACCTCACGCGGCAGCGCGTGTGTGATGGCGCAGACCTCACTGACCGGCGCGACAATCCAGTTGACGCCGTCCACGAAATGGCTGCCCAGTTCGGCAACGAAGCCCGCGCCGTAGCTTTCCGCTCGGTTGCGCCACGTCAGGCGCTGCTGCGAGCGAACCGCCGACAGCCCTTGCCACTCCACGCGCACAAAATACGGCTTCCCGATCGCGCCGGCCTTGACCAGGCGTCGCAATTCCTGCAAGCAGTAGGTATAGCGGAAGATGAAGCCAACCTGATTGATCCGCTGCCGGGCCTGCGCTTCGCGCACCATTTCCGCCGCGAGATGTGCGTTCACGGCCAGCGGCTTCTCGCAGAAGACGTGCTTGCCGGCACGCAGCGCGGCCATCGTATAGCGATAGTGGTTGTCGTCGCTCGACGCCACCGTCACAGCATCCAGGTCCTGGCGCGCCAGCAACGCCTCCAGGTCGGTCGTGATCTCCGGCACGCCACCGACCTTGGCGGCGACGCGCTCCGCCTGTTCCCGGCTCCGGCTGTAGAGGGCGACGAGCTCCGCCTGTGGATGCGCCTGGATTCCCGGTAGGTGGGCTTGCGAGGCAAACAGGCCGGCGCCCAGGACGGCCACTCGTACCTTCTCCATGCCGGGCTCCCTCGCTACACACGCACGCCGACGCTGGCGGGATCGTAGGTTGCGAGGGGTTGCCTGTCAATTGGCGGCAATTGGCGCTGCACCTTGACGCCCCACGCCAGGACTGCTAGGTTTGCGTGCGTTGGACACATCGTAGACGAGAAGGGTCGAGCAATTATGGCAGATGTCGTGCGCCTGGGTGTCGTTGGTGCGGGAAGCATTGCGGTGCGTGGCATCCTGCCGCATTTGAGCCAGGCGGACGTGCAGGATCGGGTCCGCCTGGCGGCGGTGTGTGATCCGGTGCCGGGCCGCGCTCAGGCGGCGGCGGAGAAGTTTCAGATTGCGCGGCCGTTCACGAGTCTGGACGAGCTGCTGGCCAGGGGAGAGGTCGATGCCGTCAGCATCGCGTCGCCCATCGGCTTACACTACGAGCAGGGGCGGCAGGCGCTCGCTGCCGGCAAACACATCCACTTCAACAAGACCATGACGACGACGGTCGCCGAGGCCACGGACCTGATCGACACCGCGCACAGCAAAGGGCTGAAGCTCGTGGCCTCGCCCGGACAGGTGCTGCACCCGCACATCCGCCAGGCCCGCAAGCTGATCGCCGATGGCGCAATCGGTACGCTGTGCTGGACGGCGTGCGGCGCTGCCTTTGGCACCTACCACGAACAGGAAGGGGTCCGCCAGGGAGACGATCCGCTGTCGAACATTGATCCCTCCTGGTATTACCGCAAGCCGGGCGGCGGTCCGCTCTACGACATGACGGTGTACGCCCTGCACGAACTCACCACGGTCCTGGGGCCGGCGCAGCGGGTCACGGCCATGTCCGGCGTGCGCATCAAGGAACGGGAGTATCGCGGCCGGATGGTGCCCTGTGACGCCGACGACAATACGTTGATGCTGCTGGACTACGGCGATAGCCAGTTCTCGCTTGTCTACGGGGTTGCCGCCGGCTCGCTAACCCGTGGTTTCGGCGGGACTTATTTCGGGACCAAAGGGACGATCGCCGGCACGCTGTTGAACGGCGAGCCGTTCGACTTTCCCGGTCGGGCGCCAAACGTCGAAGCGGCAGGAGGAAGGCGCGGCGCACCCTTGCTGCCGCACGTCGTCGGGCCGCACCGCGAGATCCAGGAGGCCCACGTCTACGAGGACACCATGCAGTTGGTCGACTGGATCCGTGAGGACACGCCGACGCCGGTGACGGCGGAACACGCCCGGCATGTGATTGATATCATCGAATCCGCCTACCGGTCGGCATCAAGCGGCCAGGTCCAACTCCTGACGACCACCTTCCGCTGGGACGCAACCGCCCAGGAAGGGATAGCATGAAACTCGGCAGTGTCTCCACCCTGATCAGTGTTCCACCCGATGCCGACCCGATCATCGGTAGAATTGCACGGGCAAAGGAACTCGGACTGGCCGTGATCAGCGTCGGCTTCCGCGAGAACCGCGACCATGGCTACATGACCGCGGTGGCCGAGGCGGCGCAGCAGCACGGCATCGAACTGCGTTTGGGCGGCGGGGGCCGCTTTGGGTCGGCAAACCCGGAAGAGCGCAAGATCGATGTCGCTCGGACCATCGAGCACCTGCTGGAAGTCAACCGTTACGCCGGTATCACCTTCTCCAGCCTCGCCAACGGACCGATGAGCCACAATCGCTGGGCGGCGGACCCGCCAATGGATGAGCGCATCGGCATCATCGCCGAGAGTCTGGCGGCGATCGGCGACGGCGTAGCCGCGGCCGGAATCACCGTCGGGCTGGAAAACCACTGTGACTATCGCGGCTACGAGTGCGCGGCCATGCTCGCGCAGGCCAACCGTTCCAACGTGCGCGCCCAGTTGGACACCGGTAACGCCTTCACCGTGTTCGAAGAGCCGGTCGACTGCGCCAGGGCGCTTGCCCCCTGGACCGTCAGTGTCCACCTCAAGGACGTCAAGGTGACGCCGTTAGCGCCGGCGCCCTGGCGCGGCTCGCGCGCGGAGTCGGCGCCGCTGGGGGGCGGTCAGGTGGATAACCTGACGATCTGCCGCTTGCTGGCCGAGGCGTCACCGGATGCGGCAGGGCTGGCGCTCCTCGTCGAACCCCTGTCACTCGGTCCGGAGGACGACCGCGACGCCTTCCTCCGCACCAGCATCGCCTGGGCGCGCGCGAACCTGGCGCCGTTTCTTAACGAGTAGCCTGGCTTGTTCACGAGGACCGGGTGATGAGCAAGCAGTTGCAGGCAGTCGTGATCGGCGCCGGCTGGGCCGGCGAAGGGCATACGCGCGCCCTCCAGTCGTGCGGCGTCGAAGTCGTGGCGATCTGCGCCCGCCAGGTAGCAGTGGTGCAGGCCGCGGCCCGGCGCCTCAGTGTGACGGACGCTTCCGTCGACTGGCGTCGCACGCTTGAACGCACCCGGCCGGACATCGTGGCACTGGCCACGCCGGCCACGCTACGGCGCGAGGTAGTGGAAAATGCCGCGGCGCTTGGCTGCCATCTGCTCTCAGAGAAGCCGCTGGCCGTCGATGCTAACGAAGCGGAGCGCCTGTACCGGCTTGTGGAACAAGCGGGGGTCAAGCATGCCTACGCCGCCACCCACCGCTATGATCCGAGCGTCGCCTGGCTGACCGAGCTGCTGCGCGCCGACACGATCGGCCCCCTCCGGCAGGTCACCGGTACCGTGCAGGCGCGGCACACCCTGCCGCTGACGCCCTGGACCTGGGCCGATTCCCTGGCCCTTGGCGGTGGGACGCTCAACAACGCCTTCCCGCACCTGCTGGGAATCCTCGCCACGCTCACCGGCGGCGAACTCACCCGAGCTGTCGGTGAGGCCCGAGTGTTGCGCACCCGCGCGCCGCTGGTACCGGGGCTGCACGATTTCCGAGAACGGTCGGACCGGATGCCGCGCGCCGAGGCGGCGGAGTCGCTCCAATGGCGGGCGTGCGACGCCGACCGCGCCTTCTCCGCCCTCCTCGAGTTTCAGACGCAAGGAGCAACCGTCCCGGTCGCCGTCGTGATGAACCAGGGGGCGGTAGCGCCGGACGCCGACAACGGTCTGCGCCTCTACGGAGATGGCGGAACGCTTGTCGCCGCCGGCGTCTACTCCTTCCGGGTGTCCCACTTCCGGCCCGGCGAGCCGGCCAGAGCGCTGCCCGTGCCCCCGCGTCTGTTGCACGACCTGCCGCAAGTCGGCGATGAATTCCAGAACAAGTGGTGCGCGCTGGCCCGTGACTTCGTCGCCGACATCCGCGGCGAGGCACACCGGCCCTACCTCACCTTCCGCGACGGCTGGCGCTACCAGGTCGCCATCGACGCCATCCGCAGCGGCAGCGGCTGGACGGCGTTGCCGGGCTGATGCTCGTGACCGTCACCCAGTATGCCTACAAGCGCGGCCACTTTGGACCGTCGGTACTGCTTGGGCTGGGCGATACGCTCGCTTGCCCATTCCCCCCACATTACGTTGCCGGTGACTAACCTCTTCCGCAATCTGCGGCCCTGGTAGCACGCAGCCAGCCGCTACCGGTCTACGAGGATGCGCGCCGCAGCCAGGAGATCGTCGGCGACGGCGTGCGGCTCGACGCCGACCCAGGTATGGCGGTAGGCGCCCAGGGAGTTCGCGCCCCAGCCCGTGCGCACAAGAATGCAACGGCAGCCAGCAGCGTTGCCCGCCAGGATGTCCGACGCGCCGCGCATCGACCATCCAACGCACTGTTGCACAGCCGCCTACGGCCGAGGTGGCGCTGCACGGAAGACTTGGATGCCGGAGATCATGCCCACGACCAGCAGACCCAGGAGCAGTACGCTGAAGAGGAAGTGACCGATATCGTCCGGGTGGATGACGGCGGGAAGGTCGTGCGGGAGCGCTCCCACTTCGATAGCGGGCCGACCGCCGTCGAACGATCGGTTGAGCGTCCGGTCGCTGGAGGATTCGGGCGAGGTGCAAGTCGTGGCAGCCGTCGGCACGGCCGCCGAGCTGCTCGATGCGATGCAGCGGTTGCAGCCCAACGCCGTCATCGCCGATATCCGGATGCCGCCTGGCCACCACATGGAAGGAATCGAAGCGGCGCACCCCATCCGGGCGCGGTATCCCACTGTCGGCGTGGTGGTGCTCTCGCAGCACGTCAATGCCATCTTCGCCAAGTTGGACTTGACGGAGGAGACGCAGGTACACCGCCGGGTGGCGGCGGTGCTGGCCTTCTTTCGGGACACCGGACGGTAACAGGCGGCGCTCCCGGATCCCACGTGTGCTGCCGAATACATCCCTCAGAAAAGGGCGCCTCCTCATCTCCCGTTGGCCAGGCAGGCCCGTGCGAGATGCACCAGGCCGTTGGCTACTCCTCGGAGAGACTGGACACATCGACGTCCAGTTGGTAGACCTGCTTGAGGTGTACGTCGCGATCGAGGAGAACACGGAAGCGAAAGGGGAAGCTGTCGGACGTTTCCACACCATCCCGACTCCCGCCGTACCCTTGGGTCACCGCCACGACCCCACTCCCCTCTACCTCGGTCCCCTCGAGCGTGACGCGGATGCCGTCGATGTCCAGATAACTCACCGACTCAATGCGCGTCTCACTCGCCAAGGCGCTGACGGATGAAGGGATATGGTCGACCAGATACTCGTAGAGCGCTCCATCGAGGTGCTCCACCGTGACGTCCTTCTCGTGCGGCGGACTGGCCACGACCAGGCGAAACTCCGTAAACCCTTCGCGCAAAGCCCGCCGCCGCAGTGCCTGTAATTCGGGGGCGTGTCCTCGCAGTTCGGACAGCACCTTGACCTCGACGGCCAGACGTTCCTCGCCCTTCGTAGCGACGAGGTCGAAGGGATATTGGTGGCGCGTGCCTTCAATCTCGACCTGATACCCCTGCCTGCGCAGCTGATCGGCAACCTCTTCGGTCTTCGCGAGCTCCACGTACTGCGTTAGCGCACTCATCCTGTCATCTCCCTCATCGGGCCAAAAGCGATCCGCTGGTCCGGTGCAACTCCGACTTCAATGTAGAGAATGTCGGGCGCGCCTTGGGCCAGGAGCGCTGCCAACGCGTTATGGGCCTCGACCGACCGCGAGCGGTCCGAGATGGTGAAGTCCCGATCCAAGAAGATCCTGTCAGCGGAACATTGGCGGACCATGATGTCATCAGACATGACCACCCCCTTGAGCGCATCGACGATCGGCTTGATGATATTGTCGATGTCCTGCTTAGGCGGGCCTTCCTGGCAGTAAGTGATCCGGACGTACACCTCTCCCGTGAATGATGATCGCCCAACAAACCTGGCGGCTGCCGTCGCCCCAATCCGCTGCTGATATTTGCGCCGACCATTGGCCTGCTGTGAGAGTGGCTTCTCCGGGAGCACCATGACGAACGTCGCCGTCTCCGACCCGGCGTCTGCAGTAGCCATTCGTCCTAGTGTACGATGTCGCCGACGCGATAAGGCGCGTCGATCGTCCACGACCGACCACGCACCGGCACGCCGGAGACAGCACCGTTCGGCGCAGCCGGGAACATATCATCCGCGCCAACGCCGTGGAGGGAATACCGGACCTCGTGATTGCCATCCTCTCGCCGGGCAACTGGTGCGAGGACACCGCTGGTGGCACGAAGTGGGATCTCTATCAGCGCTTCGCCGTGCCGCACTACTGGACCGTCGACCCGAAGGAGCGGATCGTTACGCAGTACGCCTACGAGAGCGGCCGCTATGATTCGCCGGCGCTGCTCGGTCCAGGCGATATTCTCGCCTTTCCGCTTTCTCCCGACATCACGCTGCCGGTGACTGACCTCTTCCGCAATCTCCGCCCCTGGCAGTAGTCGCCGTCCCCGCCGAGGGTGCCGTCCCGATCCAGGAAGACCGCCCGCCGCATGGCGCCGCGCTTCCCGCCAATGTCAGCGGTCATAGTGACGACTGCACGTCAGCAAGCGCTTCCGTCCGCCGTCAAGACGCTCAAACGTGATGCGTAGTACAGCGGACGCAGATGCCGACCAGGAGCCCATCTGGTCTCCTTGCAGCGCATGGACTCGAAGAGAAGGATGACGTTCGTTCTCGTCAAGGAGGCGGAGCGCCTTGAGGAAGAGACGCCGCTCTTGCGTACCGAAATCACGGCTGGCAAAACTTTCCAGAAAGGCGTCGGTGAAATCGAGCGTCCCATAGCCCGCCGTCACCGAGGTGTGACGTGTCCCGACACGCTGCCCTGCGCGTCCGTACGATCGGCCTCCTCAGCAATCCGCCCAAGGTCCGCCTCGGATAGGTGGTGAACACGCCCCTCTCGGGAGTCACGGTGCGCGCGCTCCAACAAGGCGCGGTGGTCCGGCGTATACGCCCAAGCATCATCATCGGGCTGGGCAGCGGTCGGCCGCAAGACGATAGCGTCTTCAGCCAGCTCGAGCTCAAACTGCCCAGCTCCCTCAATACCGAGGCGCGTGCGAACCTCCATGGGGATGGTGAGGCTCCCCCTGGCGTTCATGGGTACCGTCATCTTCATACTGAGAAGTGCTCCTCCCCTAGCAGGATACCATTCCACCAGCGATCCTCACGCTTCCCGCCGTCAGCCTCGCTTCGCAGGTCCGTCGTCACCCGTCTCCACCTGGGCTGCCACATCCATCGCTACATCGGCGGCCGACACCAGCGCGTTCAGATAGGCCGTCTCGCTGAAGCCGAGTGTCCAGTCTTCAAACAACGCATCAGAGACGGCGACGATGAGCGCAGCGCGCACGCCATGAACACGCGCGACGGCAAAGATGGCGGCCGCCTCCATCTCAATCACGGCAACGCCGGCGGCCCGGTGCCGCTCCAGCCCAGCGACGCCGACGCGATAGGGCGCATCGATCGTCCACGACCGGCCACGCACCGGCGTGACACCGCGGGCCTCGGCCGCCGCTTCCAGCATGGCCGCCAAACCAGGGTTGGCTTCCACCACCTCGCCCGCCGGTAGGTAGTGATGCGACGTACCATCCTCGCGCTCTGCCGCTTCCACGATCACGGTGCTGCCAATCGGCAGGTCGCGTTGCAGGCTGCCCGCCGAACCGACCACCAGCACCGTGCGCACCCCACGGGCGATGGCTTCCTCCAGCACCAGCGCCGCTGCCGGCGCCCCCACGCTGATCCGCACCAGCCGCACCGGCACACCGGAGATAAATCCGTTCGCCCGGTCGCCCCGCGTGCCACTGCCCCCGCGGCCGGGATTAGCCGCCTGCACGACAACACCAGCCCGCTCCAGCAGGCGCTGATAGGCCGCAGCTTGAAAGGTCGCCACCAACGTCGGCGGCAATGCATGCTGTTCGGCGGTCAGGCTGCGCCGTTGCCGATCGGCCTCGACGGCCTGGGCGGCCGTGGTGAACGGCTCCGAGGCGTCAAACGGCCAGCTCATACACGTTGCTCCACTGCGCCGCCAGATCCGTCCTCGCCGCCGTCGTGCGGTGTGGTGTATCCTCGTCGAATCGTTATGGCAAGCTGATTGAGGCTCGCGCGGTCGGGATAGGGCGGCTTTTCAGCGTACACGCGGAGAAGACTATCGGCCGGCTGCCTCGCCAGGACGTGGAAGTGAACGTGCGGCACCTCCTGCCCCGCGGCCGCCCCGTTGGATTGCCAGATGCTGATGCCGGCGGGTTGGAGACTCTTCCGCACGGCACGGGTCGTTCGTATAACGGCCTGCATCAGCGCTGCGCCGGTGACCGCATTCAGATCGTCAATCATTTCGACGTGCTGCCGCGGTACCACGAGCACGTGCCCGCCATTGGGCTGTCGCAGGTCCATGAAGGCCATCGTCACATCGTCCGCGTAGACCAGACTTGCTTCAATCTCCCCGGTGACGATCGCGCAGAAGATGCAATCGCTCACCGAAGGGCGGTCAGCTTGAGGCCATCCGGCGTGATGTCCGGCGCACCGGGATTGTGGCGATTGCTACCATCGGCGCGCAGATCCACCCACCGATAGGGGTGTTGCGCCTGATCGACCATGCTAAGGATACTCTTTCATGGTGACGGCCTACTTCTCGGCCAGGATGCAACTGCTCATATTCTATCATTCGAGTCGGCTCGCGGGTAACCGTTGTGGCGAGGCAGACCGTGAGCGCCCTGATCTTCATCACCTGTTTGGAGGAACTCCTGACATGCGCGTCAAGATCGATATACAAGCGGATGCCGCGAAAGTGACGTTCAGCGACCATCCGGCGGCCGGAGCCAGGAGATCGCCTCCTGCCTGCTGGTGGACGTCGACGAGGACGGACGCGCTGTAGCAGTGGAGATCATCAGCTTGCGCACGCGGATGGCTGCCCCCAGCATTGTGGCAATGGCGGGAGCCGGGGAGCTGCTGGCCGCCACCGCTTGAGCGCCGCTGCACCGTCCCGGCCAGTCCCGACGCCAGGCAAGGAACGGATGGTGACGCAGTACGCTTACGAGAGCGTCCGTTGTGGTTTGCCGGCGCTGCAAGTCCCGGGCGATACGCTCGCGTTTCCGCTTTCTCCCGACATCACGCTGCCGGCAACTGGCCTCTTCCGTCATCTCCGGCCCTGAAAGAGTGACGGTGAGCCACGATGTTGTGGTGTTGTCGCCCTGTCTGGACAGGGTACCTTCCCGTTGGTATCCTCTCACTTCGTAACCGCGCCTTGAACTGGCCCCTGCCGTAGGCCGAGGGAGTATCCATGGCGAGCGTGGCCCCAGGCGCTGCCCCGGCGCCGTCCTTTCGGAGGACGCTCGGCGGCCTCTTGCCCAGCATCGTCATCAGTGGCGTCTTCCCCTACGTCATCTACCACGTCCTCAAGCATTCCACCACCGCCTCCGACCTGCTGGCACTTGCCGTCTCGGCCATCCCCGCTATCCTCTACGGGCTCTTCGGCATCCTGCGGCAGCGGCGACTGGACCTCATCGCGGCCGTCACGCTCGTGGGCATCGCCGTCACCATCGGCGCCGCCTTGCTCGGTGGAGACCCCCGGCTCTTCCTGCTCCGCGAGTCAATGCTGACGGTGGTCCTCGGCCTGGCCTGCCTGGTGTCACTCGTCTTCCCCAAGCCGCTCTGGTTCTACATCATCCGCTACTTCGCCAGCGCCAACGATCCCGCCCGCGCCGAGGCGTTCAGCGCCAACTGGCGCTATCCGGGCTTCCGCACCTTCACGCGCGTCCTCACACTGGTCTGGGGGCTGACCTACCTGGGTGAGTTCGTGTTGCGGGTCATTTTGGTGTACCACATGTCTATCGCACAGTTCCTCGCGCTCTCCCCCTTCATCTTCTACGGGATCACCATCGCAGTCATCGCCTTCACCTTCGCCTACAGTAACCGGGCGCGGCGCCTCGGGGAGGCACGCCGGCAAGAACTGGCGGGCACTGCCCAGGCGCAGGCGGCGGTCGGAGATGAAACCGGTGGGTAGGGAACGCCGCAACGAGAACGGACGCCTCCTTGTGGGAGCAACCGTCCAGCAGGGCCACACCTACTCCCCAAAAGGCTAGCTACTGAACTGACGAGCGACGTTATCATCAGTTCGCACACCACCTGGATGTCGGCTCTCCGGGCCACGGGGAAAGGGAGAAGCGCATGAACATCGGCATCCTCGGGTCCGGCGTCGTCGGCCAAACCGTCGGCAAGAAGCTTGTGGATCTCGGGCACGTCGTCATGATCGGCACACGCGACCCCCAACAACTCGACGAGGCCAAAGGGTTCGCCGGCTCGTTGCGCGCCTGGCTGGCGAGCGTCT
>JBPCLN010000033.1:0-5136 GCA_051003235.1 Chloroflexota bacterium
ATCGCTCCCCGTGTACTCTATGACGACTACTTCGACCGGGTGGAGATCCCGACGGTGCCGCCGGGCTACCTGGAGACGCTGCATCCGGCGGTGCGGGACTGGCGGCAGGCACGACGCGTCGACGACCCGACGCCGGAGCAGACCCGCGCCGCGCGGGCCGCCTACTACTGGCTGGTCAGCATGGTCGACAGGCAGGTCGGTCAGATCCTGACGGTGCTCGGTGAGACCGGTCTGCGCCGGGAGACGGTGGTGTGCTACACCTCCGATCACGGCGATATGGCCGGCGAACTGGGCATGTGGTGGAAGTCCACCCTCTACGAGGGTGCGGTCGGCGTTCCGTTGCTCTTCTCCTGGCCGGGGCAGTTCCCGGCGGGGCTGGTGCGCCGGGAGCCGGTCAGCCTGATCGACCTGGCGCCGACGCTGATCGACCTGGGCGGCGGGGCTGCCCTTCCGGCGCCCTCCGGCCGGGTGCTGACGCCGCTGCTGCGCGGCGCGCCCCCGCCGGCGGACTGGCGGCCGGAGGTGTACGCCGAGATCGTGCCGGCGCTCGGTCCTGGGCCGGCCCGTATGGTCCGCCGGGGACCCTGGAAGCTGGTGCTGCATCACGGCTATACCATGCCGCAACTCTTTCACCTGGACCATGATCCCCAGGAACAGCACGACCTGGCCGTTGATCCGGATTACCGGGAGCCGCGGGCCGCGCTGCTGGCGCTGGCCACCGCCGGCTGGGATGGCGCCGCGATCGAGGCCACGCTGGAGCGCCGGCAAGCGATGCGCCCGCCGCCCAACCCGGCAACCCGCGCCCAGACACTCCGATCAGCAGAATATTGGACGCCAACGACGGACTGCACTGTCTTCCCGGAGGCCGCGGGCTGATGACGTTTGCGGTGCAGGCCGCTGCTCACTGCCCGTGCAGGAGCGCCATGGCCAGGACCTTCTCGGCCACTTCCATGGTCTTCACGCAGTCGCGGAAGGGAGAACTGGTCACATCCTGGCCGGTCTTTAACGAGTCGATGAACTCCCGGTTCTTCGCCTGGAATCCACCGTAGACGAAGTTCTGATCGCTGCCGGCCACCTGCTGGGTGTCATAGACCACGCCCTGGTAATCGCCATCCGCATAGACGTGCGCCTGGCCCTCGACTTCCGCATCGACGGCGATGCCGGGAGCGTGCATCTGGACCCGGAAGACCCGCCGACCGCTGCGCCAACTGTTGATCACGTAGCCGGTGGCGCCGTTGTCGAACTGGAGCGTGATGCCGATCCAGTTGATGTCGGGAGTACCGACACGCTTGCAGTGACTTTCGACATGCACCACCTCGCCCCCGCACATCCAGCGCACCGTGTCGATGGAGTGGGTGCAGTCGCCCAGCATGTGGTCGTAGGCCCGCAATTCCGGCTGCTGTTGGTACTTGTAGAACTCGCACAGCGCGTGCGTCATGGGGCCTTTCTTGAGACATTCCTCCCGCACCTTCACGAGGAGCGGGCAACTGCGCCGCTGATGGCTCACCTGGGTGATCAGGTGCTTTTCCTCGGCGAGATAAGTGAGCATCTGGGCCTGGTGCCAGGATAGACCCAGCGGCTTCTCGATGTAGAGGTTGAGTCCCTGCTGTAAGCACCAGACCCAGATATCGTACATCAGGTGCGGTTGGCCAATGACATACACGCCATCGGGCGCCACCTTTTCGACCATCTGGCGGTAGTTGGTATAGCGCCCCTGGACGCCGTACCTGTCGGCGGTGGCATTCAGGCGGGCAGCATCCAGGTCGCAGATCGCCGCAATCTCGACGTCATCGAAGGAGGCCAGCGATGGGTAGTGGACGTTGTTAGCCATCGCGCCGGCGCCGATCATGGCCACGCGTACCGTCTGTTTGCTCGTGCTCATCATGCTTCGCTGCTCGTTCCATTCTCCATCAGGATCGCTGCGCTAAACGTATGCGCGTACGTATTTCCGTGGTAGACTACTGCCGATTCGCCGGGTTGTCAACCAATCGGCGGTTGAGTGCTCCTGGCAGAGGTACGAGCCTGGGATGCCCCTGGGCCCACAAGGAAAGGGGACCTGTGTCCCGGAAAGTGGCGGTCTCGACGGTGTCCATGCGACGGAGCGATTCGGCTTGCACGGCAGAAGACAACCTGGCAGCGGCGGAACGCCTCCTGCTCCGTGCCGCAGCAAACAAACCGGACATTGTGTGCCTGCCGGAGACGTTCACGACGATCGGCGTCCCCTATCAACGGGCGTACGAAGTGGCCGAATCCGTACCGGGTCCAACGACCGACCGGATCGGCGCGCTGGCCCGCCGCCTGCACGCCTATGTCGTCTGCCCAATGTTGGAGCGCACCAATGGCCACGTGTTCAACGCCGCCGTCCTGCTGGATCGACAGGGTGGCATTGCCGGGACCTATCGCAAGATTCACCCGACCATCTCGGAGCTTGAAGGCGGCGTGGTTCCCGGCAAACACGTCGAGACTTTTGCCACAGATTTTGGCCGCATGAGCGTCCTGATTTGCTTTGATATCATGTTTCCGGCATGCTGGCGTGAGGCCCAGGAGCGTGGTACGGAGATCATCTTCTGGCCGTCAACCTATGAAGGCGGGCTTCCTCTCCAATCTCGCGCCAACGAGCAGGAGTGCTACGTGGTCTCCTCCACGTGGGTGTGGCACTCCCAGATCCTGGACATCACCGGCTACCCGCTCGCGAGCACCGGTCAACGCTCGGAGATCGCCTGGGCGGAGATCGATCTCGAAAAGCGCCTGTTCTCCACCGACTACAATATGGCGAAGTACGACGCCATCCTGGCCAAATACGGCCGGCGGGTCAGCGTTTCCGTACTCTCCCCCGAGGGCGCCTTCACACTGGAGTCGCACGATCCCACTACATCGGTGACGGAGATTGTCCAGGAGTTCGGCCTGGAAACGCAGCACGACTATCTCGCGCGCAGCGCAGCACAGCAGGAGCGTTTCGCTGTGAGGGACGCCCAACGCTGATCCCGGCGGAACGTATACGTGTACGCATCATTATGGTAGAATGTCCTCGCATCGTAGTGGCCCTAACTGGCGAGCTGAAGATTAGGAGGAGCTGCTGTGGTAGTGCAACCTGTATCGTCCCTGCGTTCCGTCTCTCGGCGCCGTGTCCTTGGGCTGACGGCCCTCTCTGTTGGCGTGCTGCCGCTGTTCGCCGCCTGCGGCAGTTCCACCGCCACCACTAGCGCCGCGACACCCGCATCGGTCGCCTCCAGTTCGACAGTGGCGACGGCAACCACGGCCGCCCTGGCGACAAGTGCAGCGGCCACGAGTGCCGTGACGTCAGCGACCGCTCCGAGCACGAACACCGCTAGCTCTTCGTCGACTCTTGTCGCGAGCACGGCGTCAGTGCAGGCGGCACAAGCGACGCTGAAAATCGCGGTCGGCGAAGGCGGCCAATCACAGGCGGTGCAGTGGGACCCGATCTGGGCGGCCTGGCAAAAGCTCCATCCGGAGTTCAAGACCGACGTGAACAGCTTCCCCGGCGCCAGTGTGGATCAATATCGCGAAAAGGTGATCACGCTGCTTGCCGGTGGCGAGACCTTCGATAATCTGTATTTCCACCACGTCATTTCCGGCGAGTTCATGGGGCACAGCCTGCTCCGCCCAATCGACAGCTACATCGCCCAGAACGCTTCGGCGGTCAATACGGCTGACTACTCTCCTTATCTGCTGAAGATCTTCAGTTGGAACGGCAAGCAGTATGGTCTACCGCAAGAGGCCAACCCCTGGACTATCTGGTATAACGCCGACCTCTTCGCGAAAGAAGGTCTTCCGCCGCCAACGACGTTGATTCAAGCCAATAAATGGGACTGGACGACCGGTTTCCTCGATGTGGCAAAATCGGCAACGCACAAAGGGGGGGATACGCCGACCTGGGGCTATGGCGGCTATGGCAACGGTCAGGGCTACTGGGGCTGGACCTATTGGTTACCGCCGGTCTGGTCGAATGGCGGGGATCTCTGGACGAGCGACTTCATGCATCTGGCGCTCGACCAGCCGCCGGCGCTGGAAGCGCTGCAGTACTGGGCCGACCTCTCGGGCAAGGACGCGGTCGCCCCACCCCAGGATCAAGGGAAGCAGTGGGACCAGACGTCGGGTAATTTGGCGATGGGCTCGTTCGCTCCCTTCACTGTCCCCAATTTTGACAAGTTCCATTGGAAGGCCGGCATGGTCGTCAACCCGGGCGGGTCGGCCGCCGGTGCATTCTACGCCTCGGGGACGTCGGCGTTCGGTATTTCTACCGTCAGTAAGAATCCTGACACGGCCTGGAAGTGGTGTCAGTGGATTTGCACCGAGGGAGTCAAGATCTGGCTTGATCACGGCTTCTTCACCGCCCCACCACGCAAGTCCCTCGCTACCTATCCAGGCTGGGTGAACTCGCGCAAACCCTGGGAGGATGTCGACATGTGGGCGAAGGCCACGGCGGCTATTCGCCTGCCGCCGGCAATCCCAGGCTGGACGATCGCCATCAATGCCCTGTCGAAGGAGCTTGACCAGGCACTGCTGGGGAAACAGACGATGAAAGAGGCGATTGCCAAGGTGAAGGCGCCGGTTGATGCCATTCTCCAGCAAGCGGTCGCACCCTGATGGGGCGCTGGTGAAGCAGACAGGAGAGGACAGCAAGGCATGGCCCAACTGACGAGAGAGCAGCAGCAGCAGTACGACGAGCAGGGGTTCGTGCTGTTGCGCGGGTTGCTCCAGCCCGACGAGTTGCAGCCGCTCATCCGGGAGATCGAAGCGGCGGTCGAGACGCTCGGGCGCGACTACCAGGCGGCGGGGCGGCTCCGGTCGCTCCATGCGGATGCTCCCTTCCAGACGCGCTTCCTCAAGATGGTGGAGGAGTGCCCGGCGATCTACCCGGAGCTCACCGGCAGCCGGTTGATGGGGCCGGCGTTGTTCCAGTTGCTCAGCCACGCCAAGCTGGTCGACCTTGCCGAGAGCATTGTCGGTCCGGAAGTGCAGTGTGAAGGCCGCCATCGCCTGCGCCCCAAGTTGCCCAACTTCGAGGCCGCCGACTTCCGCTGGCACGAGGACACCTTGTACCAGGCGCGCCGGATCACCTACGTCGAGCAGCAGTTCGGGCTGGGCGGCACGGATCCGAAGCGGAACGGCACG
>JBPCLN010000034.1:0-3124 GCA_051003235.1 Chloroflexota bacterium
ACGCCGTCTGGCAACAGCAGTGCCGCGACGATATCTTCAAAGAGATGGGCGCGGTCGCCCGGAGCATCCGCCCGGATGCGGCGACGCTCTACCATCTGTTCCCGCCGCTGGCCGACCAGTCGTGGTATGACGGCACCCTGATCGAGGGCGGTGAGAAGAGCCGTCCTGCGGAACTCTGGCAGACGCATGAACGCGCGCTCGCGGCACGCCACTACCAGGTGCCGCTGTTCGTCAACCTGTTCTACAACCGCGGCGCGCCCGCCGAAGAGCTTCGCCATCGCGCGTTCCAGGTGCTGGCCGCCGGAGGCTACCCGAACGTGATCAATGTGCCCAACGAAGACTACCGCGGGCTGCCGGGGATCGCCGAGGCCTGCCGGCTGGTGGCGGAGCACCCCGACGTGTACGATTTTGCCACCACGCGGCCGGTTCATGCCGTCCTCGTGCCGCGCGATCCCTGGGAGGCAACCCGCCATCGTCGCGCCCAACATGCTTCTCCGCTCCGCGTCGCCGGCGAACAGCAGCCAACAAGCCCGGCCGGCGAGGTGGGCAGCGAGCAGATGGGTGGCGGCAACGGGGCAGCCTTAACCTTTCCCGCCTCGTCCGTGCATCGCTTCCTCAGTTCCTACACGGGGATGGCCGCCGCCCTGATCCTTTCGGGCATTCCGTCAGCTTCAGTGGCCCCAGAACGTCTGGCGGAGCCGCTCCCGCCGGCGGGCGTGTTGTGTCTTGCTAACGAGGCGTCCATGAGTGACGCCGCAGTGCAGACGGTACGGGAGTTCGTGGCCGCTGGGGGCGGTCTCGTGGCAACCTTCGAGACGTCGCTGCTCGACGAACATGGCGTCCGGCGTCACGATTTCGGCCTTGCCGACGTCTTCGGCGTCCATGCCGGCGACGGTGTGATCGGTGGCCCAGGAGTATACGATTATCACCTCGCCACGGAGACGCCCCATCCGGTGACGGCGGGCCTCGGAGCGGCCGCCCGGACACCGTACCCGGAGATGCTGTTGCCGGTACAGCCGGGAGCGAACGTAGAGGTCCTGGTCCGTGTGATACAACCCGGGCCAAGCTACTACCCGGCGACCGGTGACCACATCGGCCGGCTCCGAGACAGCTTGATGGTGGGGAGGAGGACGGACTTTCCGTTCGTCACCGCATGTAGCTTCGGCAAAGGACGAGTCGTCTACTTCGCCGGGCGGCCCGATTCGACCTACCTGCACTGGGGAGTGCCTGAGATGCGCCAGTGGCTCGCCAACGCAGTGCGCTGGGTGTCCGGCGACGTCTTGCCGGTGGAGGTGCGCGCGGCAGCACCCGTGGGCGTCGGATTGTTCGAGCAGCCAGGGCGTTGGATCCTGCATCTCATGAATTACGGCGGCTCATTGACCACGCCACTGGAGTTCGGGCCACCCCCGTTGCAGGATGTCGTCATCCAGGTACACCCGCCCCGCGGCACGACGGTGGTGGGCGTACGCGGGGTGGTTTCGCAGCGGCAACTCGACGTACGCCACGGCGCTGAGGGTACCAGAATTGTTCTGCCACGCCTTGATAATTACGAGGCGCTTGTGCTCAACCTCTGCGGTACCTGATGAAGGTCACACATATCACCGCCCGGCCCCTGAGCATCCCGAACAAGGAGATATACCACTGGAGCGGTGGTCGCAACCTCGGCATCAACAGCATCCTGGTGGAGGTGGAGACCGATGAAGGGATTACCGGCATCGGGGAAGCCAGCGGTGATCGCTCGGTCGAGGTCTCGCTTGGCATCATTCAGTCGGCGGCCAGACTGCTGGAAGGGGAGGATCCCTTCAATGTCGAGCGCTTCCTTGATCAGTTCTATCGCATCGGCAAATGGACGGAGGTGCGGCGTCTGGCGCACCAGGCGCTCGCGGGCGTGGAGATGGCTTTGTGGGACATCATCGGCAAGGCCTGTCACCAGCCGGTGCATCGTCTGCTCGGCGGCGCCTTCCGCCAGCGGATCAACTGCTTCGGCTTCCTGCAGGGCGACGACCCGGAGAAGCTGGCGGCGGACGCGACGCGGCACTACAGGCATGGCTTCCGGGTACTGTACATGAAGGTCGGGCGGGGGCGCGGGCGCGACCACGCCTGTGTTCGGGCCGTACGAGAGGCCGTCGGGCCAGATGCGGCGTTGCGCGTAGACGCCAACCAGGCCTGGAGTGTGGGCGAAGCGATCCGCGAACTGAACGCGCTAGCGGGCTTCGACATTGCGTTCGCCGAGCAGCCCGTCCACTGGGCGGATCTGGACGGTCTGGCGCGGGTTCGCGCCGCCGTGCCGATGCCGATTGCGGTCGACCAGGGCTGCTTCACCGAGTTCGACGCGCTTGAGGTGATCAAGAAGCAGGCGGCCGATGTGCTGGTGGTCGGCTTCCACGAAACCGGCGGGCTGCTCGGGCTGAAGAAGGTCGCAGCGGTGGCCGCCGCCGGCGGGCTGCCGATCTGCCGTCACGGCATTAGCGGCGAGACCGGCGTCAGCACGCTGGCGGCGCTGCAGATCCTGGCCACCATCCCCAATCAAACCAACGGTCACCAGGTGATGCACCAACTGCTGGAAGGGGACATTATCGAAGACGGCGTGCTGACCTTCGAGCAGGGGGACATCGTGGTACCCGAGCGGCCGGGTCTAGGGGTGCGCCTGGATCGGGAGCGCGTCGAGCACTACGCTCGTCGCTATGAAGAGCGCGGCCCCTTTTACAACCTCGGCTCCTGATGGCTGCCCATGCCCCCAATGATAAGCACGAGGGCATTTCCTAACTCATGCGAGGCCCTCCCAGGAATGGGCGAGGACGCGTTTGGGAGAGCGGATGAGGTCCGGGCGACCAGCGTCGGCGGCGGCGAGGGCGACAATGATCGTGGCGGCGTCGGTGAGCGCAACTTGGGACGCGATGGCGGGCTAGCCGGTCAGGGCGGGCGCTGGAGATGGAAGAATAAAAAGACCCGGCCGAAGAGGCGTTCGATGGTGGAGCGTTTGCCGAGTTCGTGGAGCGTCCAGGTGGGGGGCAGGCAGGAGCGCTGCTTGGTGCGCTTGGGGTTCCAGGGGCGCTGACGCGGAGCGGCCGTGCCGTGGCGCCCACGGTCGTATGGATCCAGCGAATCAGCGCAAGGCCCCACG
>JBPCLN010000035.1:0-6085 GCA_051003235.1 Chloroflexota bacterium
TGCGCGTGCTGAGAGCCTGACTCAGGAGAGCCTCGATCGCGCCATGGCGTTCGCCACCTCGCAATGGGAACGTTCGAACTCGGCATCACCGCCCCCTTCGGCGACAAGCACACCCCCGATTAAGCCAATGTGGCGGAGCGGCGAGGTATGGCGACCGACTGTGCCGAGCACGAAGGGCAGTGCTTCGCGCGGATTATGGAAGTCCACTCGGGCGCCGCCGGCCCGCATGGCGATATCATCGCCCCCGGCCAGCGCCGCTTCCTCATGGGCATAAGAGGTGCAGCCGATATAGCGCAGGAGCGTGGTGTAGTAGACATCCCTGGCGTAATCCGGCTCTACGCCCATGCGCTGCGCCAGGGTCGTCGCCAGGAGGCGGGCCCGCAGCGCCTCTACGGGCGGCTGACTCATGCCCAGATCGGCGACCATGAAGAGTGCGGCTAGCAGATCAACCAGACGCATCCGTCTACCAGCGCGGTATCCATGTGCCTGCCGCTGCCATCAGGCCTGGCCGCCGTCGTGCTCGTCCACCAGCCGGCGCAGGCGAGCGAGTTCCGCTTCCAGGTTGGACGCCCGCGCCTCCGCCGCCCGCGTCTGTGCGTCGGCGGCCTGCGCCTGCGCATCGGCCATACGTGCCTGCGCTTCGGCTGCGCGGGCCTGCGCTTCCGCCACACGCGCCTGGTCCTGCGCCGCCCGCACTTGCGCCTGGGCCTCTTCCGCCAGTAGTTCGGCGGCCCAGGCGTGGGCTTGCGCTTCCCGCGCCTCCCGTTCGGCCGTCAGCCGCCGTTGCTCGCTCTCCTTCGGCGTCGGCAACAGCTCACCGCTCGCCAAGTCGACCACCCGCACCCAGTTGTCGTCCACCCTCAGGCCAAAGGCAATCATCCGGCTGCGCAGCACGCCAGCCGGATCCGCGAGCTCCGCCGCCACGTCGCTGCCCCCTTCGAGCCAGAACCGTTGCAGTCGCGGGTGGCGGGCCGCAAACTTGCCGGACGGGTCCGCCACCAGATACTCCCGCACCCCCTCCTTGGCGTACCAGCGCTTCTTCTCCGTCAGGTCGCCGTTCTCCTCGGAACTGGGGGAGAGCACCTCGATCACCAGATCCGGCGCCTTGCCCTCGTCGGGGATGACGTAGCGCTCGCGCACGCCGTCCGCCACCCCCAGCGCCACACAGACGTCCGGTTCTTTGTAGTCGCGGAGATTACGGGGGTCGCGATGCACCCGCAACTCGGCGGCGACGAAGCAGGAGGGCCCGGACAGCCGAGTGTTGAGCGCATGGAAGATGGCGTCGATCGTCAGCCGGTGGTCCTGTCCCGCCAACGGTTCGTCTTGCTCCTCGTCATCCACGTAGGTGGGATCAAGCACCGGCGATGATACCAGCCGGACGGTGTCGACGCTCATCTGGTGCCTCCTTCGCGCTCCCTAGCCTAGCATGGCGCCACGACCATCTCCGTGCCAGGCTCGTTCCATGTCCCGTCCCGTTGGCAGCCTGCACATGCCATACTGTAGGCGCGCGCCGCGGAGCAGGCTCGGCTCACGCCGGCAAGGAAGTCGGAAGGGCAGAGGCCAACCGTGCAGCGGATTGAGCAACCTCGGCGCGAGACGGCCGGCGTCAGCGTTCGCACCGTCCTAATCGTCGCCCTCGTCTTGTCGGTCATCCTCTGGCTGATCCCCGGCGCCAGTCTCATCCTGCTGCCCCTTCATCCGTATCTTACCTTTGTCCACGAAGGGTGGCACGCCCTGGTCGCCATCCTGACCGGCGGTCATGTCAGCGCGGTCCATATCTTCGGCATCAACGGCGGTGGTGTGACCGGCATTTCCGGCGGCGTCACGTTGCTGATCGCCGGCGCCGGCTACGTAGGGAGTGCGGTCACCGGGGCGACCTTTCTCGCGCTCCTACCCCGCCCGCGCGCCTTACGCCTGGCCGCACTCCTGCAATACCTCTGGCTGGTCGTGGTCGCCGTGCGCTGGGATCACGACATCAACGCCTGGCTCTACCTCCTGTTTTTCGGCGTCATCCTCGCGGTTCTGGCGACGCGCTTGCCGGAACGCTGGTTCGCTCTGGTGATGGGCTTTCTGGCTTTGCAGCTCAATCTGGCGGTCCTGGGCGACTTGCGTACGCTGCTCGTCTTGAGCGCCTTCAGCACCACGCATAGCGACGCCCTGCTCGCTGCTTCCGTCTCCCACCTCCCCAGTCTATTCTGGGCAGTGTTATGGACAGCCATGTCCGGTCTGCTGCTGCTCTGGTCCCTGCGCTACGCCTTAGACTACAGGCGCCTGCGGCCGGCGCTGAGCGCCGGCTAGAATGACCACCAGGGTATACGCGGCGGCGACCTCAATCGCGGCCCCTGTAGGAGGAATGTGATGCAAATCGGCAGTGGCGAGCATCGCTACGAATGGATCGACAACTGGGCCCAGATTCCCGACAGTGCGGCGGCGCGCGGTGGCTGGGCCCACCCCGGTGTTACCATCACGGCCCGCGGAGAGATCGTCACCTACCATCCTGGTGAACCGGCGCTCTTGTTCCTGGCGACGGATGGCCGGCTGCTGCGGTCACAACCGACCGCCCTCACGGAAGGCCACGGCATTACCGCCAGTCAGGAAAACGGCACGGAGTACCTCTGGCTGGCCGACCCCGGCTCCAAAGCGGTGCGGATCGCCGGCGAGTTGCAACGCACGGCGGGCCCTGGTCAGGTCGTGAAGATGACCATGGACGGCCGCGTCATGCTGACGCTGGAACGGCCGGAGTTAGCCGCCTACGCGGAAGGGAAGTATGCGCCCACCTCGGTCGCGGTAAACGAGGAGCGCCACGGTGGCAATGGTGACGTCTGGGTGGCGGACGGCTATGGCAAGAACTATGTCCACCGCTATAGCCGGTTCACAAAGGCGGGCGAGTACGTGGGCAGCATCAATGGCGCGGAAGGCGCGGCCGGCGCCTTTGCCTGTCCGCATGGCATCTGGATCGATACCCGCAAGACGGAGCCGGAACTCTATGTTGCCGACCGCAGCAACCGCCAGGTCCAGGTCTACGATCTCGACGGCCACTTCAAGCGCGCCTTCGGCAAAGCGTTTCTCAGCAGCCCGAGCGGCTTCGCGCGCGATGGCGAGTTCTTGATCGTGGCCGAACTCCGGGCGCGGCTGGCCATCCTCGACGGCGATGACCAGTTCGTCTGCTACCTCGGTGACAACGCCGCAGTATGCGATCTACCCGGCTGGCCGAACGAACTTGACGAGCGAGCCATGGCACAGCGCACGACACGCCTGACCCCCGGCAAATTTAATAGTCCGCATGGCATGGCCGCCGACAGTAGCGGCAATATCTACGTGGCGGAATGGCTGATCGGCGGCCGGATGACGAAGCTGGCCAAGGTCACCCATTGAGTGGTGAGCATCCGGCCAGTCCACGCTGATTTGGGCGGCCGCCTCCAGGCGGGCTGGGCGGGTTGCAAACCCGCCCCTACCCCCGCACTGCAAATAGTACAAACAGTACGTACAAGCCGATGACCAGAATCCCACCCGGCCGGTTCAGGCCCCGGCGGCGCGTGAGCAGGATGATCGTCACCAGCGTCATGGCGAGCAACCAGAAGAGATCGAAGCGTTCCGCCGGCCCGGCGCCCGCGACGTTCACGAAAAGGGCGGGCAGGCAGATTCCTGCCACCAGATTGATCGTGTTGCTGTTGAAGGCTTCACTGACCACGGCGCTGCCGCGCTGTTGGAGAGCGAGTCGCACCGCAGCGTAAGCGTTGGGGAGACTGGTCAGACCAGCCAGGACGACTGCCCCCACCAGTTGGTTCGGGAGGCGCCATCGTACCGCAAGACCCAGGGCCGCAGTGACCATGCCTTCGCTCGCCAGGATGATGACAACCAGGGCCGGCACAATTAGGATCAGCGGACGCCACCACTGCCCCGACCCCTGACGCACCGCCGGCTCCGCCGTGGCCCCCGCGTGGAGTCCCCGTTCCTCGTGGCTAATCTCGCGGACGGCCGTTGCCAGCAACCGCGCTACCATCCCTGGCAATGGTAGGTGAGCCACCTGATGCGGGTGCAGCGAGAGCACGATCAGGTACGGGACGAACACCAGGACGACGAGCGCGATCGTGACCGGTGGAGAAAGGATGCCGATCATGAGACCTGCAACGAGCAACGTCGTCGCCAGGACGACGCCGCCGTTGAGACCAAGGCCGATGCGGCGCACCCGGACATGTCCCGCTACCACCGCGCCCAGTCCCAACAACGCGGCAAGATTGAAGACGTTGGAGCCGAACACGACGCCTAGCCCCAGATCCCCATGACCAGCACTTACGGCCAGCAGAGCAGAGGAGACTTCCGGGGCGTCGGCGCCAATCGCGGTAAGCAGCCCGAGGAGACCTTCTTGGAGGTGCAGTTGGGCACCCAAACGGTCAAGGCCCCGTACCAGCACTTCACTTGCGCCGAGCGCCAGGGCGATGCTCGCCAGGAAAAGGACGGTCAGGGCGAGCGGCGCCAATAGTCTATGCCCCGTTGCGCACTACCAGCAGCGTTCTGTCACTGCTGGCCGCCGGGTATCGGCGTCATGGTGGCGGCCGGGCCGCCGGAGAGATACTGAGTGGCAACCCAACCCACCTCGCCCTTTGCCGTCTTGACATGAATCCAGGTGAAGCCGGCAAGCTGCTGCGTCGGATCGCTCAACGCCGTGACGGTGCCACCGGCGGGCACGTCGGTGATCTTGGTGCCATTCGGGGTCTGGCGTAGGCGCAGGCCCACGTTGCCGGTTCCGGTGACGGTGTACACGGCCCCGGTGGCGGTGGTCGTCACGGCTGCATTTGTCCCCGCAGTCGTCGCGGCAGTCGTCGCGGCGGAACTGATCGTCAACGCGGTGGCGGAGGCGGTCGTGGCGCTGCCACTGCCGGCACTACTGCTGGTCGTGACACCGGCTCCTGCCGGCGCTGGGGTCCCGATGATTTCAATGCTGGCGGTGGCTGTCGGCGTCACGCTACCGGTGGCGGCGGAGCCGCCGCAAGCAGCAAGCGCCAACGGCAACGCCAGGACCACGGGAATAATCTGAAACCGGAATACCCTCACGAACATCTCTCCTCATATGCGTGCAAAAGACGCCGAAACACGTCAATATCCAATAGGCGCCGATCCGTAACACAGGTAATCGTCTCTTGCATGCTGCCTACTTACTGTTCCGGCAAGACGCCCGAAGGCAGCATCGGCAGGCCGCGCAAGCGGAGCCCAACCGCCGCGAAGATGGCATTGCCGATAGCAGGAGCAATGGCGGTGATCGGCGTCTCTCCGGCCCCCGCCGCCGGCAGATCGGGACGGTTGAGTACGACTGTTTCAATCAGTGGGACATCGGAAAAACGCGGCACACGATAACGGGAAAAGCGCGGATTCAGGATGCGTCCGTCGGCGAACTCGATCCGCTCGTAGAGCGCCCCGCCCAGCCCCTGGACGATGGCGCCCTCGACTTGGCGCTGCACGTTGGCGGGGTTGACTACAGCGCCGCACTCATACGCCTCCACCACCCGCACCACGGTCACCGGCCCCCCGGCCGATCGGCGACCACTTCCGCACAGCAGGCCACGTAGCCGCCTTTCTCTGTGCCGCAGGCTACGCCGATGCCATGGTGCGGTTCCGCGGGCCAGGTTTGCCAGCCGAATCGCTCGGTCGCGGCGCCAAGCACAGCGCGCAAGCGAGCATCCGTCAGATTCCGCAGGCGGAACTCCAGGGGGTCCAAGCCGAGCCGCCACGCCAGCTCGTCCATGTGTATCTCACGGGCAAAGATATTGGCGGTCGCGGCCAGGGCGCGATAGGAGCCTTGCCGCAGTGGCGAACGCACCGGATGGTAGGCGACGCGCTGGTTCGGTACGTCATAGGGGGACCGGAGCGCGCCGGGCCCCCCATTAAAGTTGTGGCACTCCCAGGCCAGCAGATTGCCCTCGTCGCTGACGGCGCTCCGCACATCAATGACGGCGGCCGGGCGCAGGTACGCCCCGCGGAACTCCTCCTCCCGCGTCCACACCAGTTTGACCGGCTGGTCGGGGGGACGCGACAAGCGGGGCACCCCCAACACGGCTTTCCCGGTGTGTTTTTCTCCCTCAGCGGA
>JBPCLN010000036.1:0-5084 GCA_051003235.1 Chloroflexota bacterium
CGGGAAATCGACTGCGGCACTTTTGGCGGCGACGGACTGCTCCGTCAGCGCCGTGATGACGCTCCACGTCGCCGCATCGTACACGTCAATCGGTGTCTGGGTCTGGTGGCGCACCGCTTTCACGAACTGATGCAGTTCAATGTAATCCGCCGGCCCATGCGGATACTGCTTAGCGGTTTGCCCCAGCGTCGTCCAGACGGGATGCTCGTACTGTCGGTAGTAGTCGGTCAAGTCCTCCCAGACCGGCGTGTGCCGGCGCGCCCCTTGCTGGGGGCTCCGGCCCTCGATATAGATTTTATCGAGCGTGCCGGAGTAGATCCCCGCAGTCCCTTGCACCCGCAAGATCAAGTCATAAGGCCGGGGCGATTGCGTGTCGTGGGACAGCATGACCGTCAGGCCGCGGGCGGTCTTGATCAGGGTCGTGTTCACGTCACCCAGCGCATACTCGCGCTTGGCGTTGGGGTGATCGGCGCCGAACCTTTCGGCGACGTAGTGATTGATGCCGCGTGAATTGCTACTCATGGAGACCAGGTGGGTGAAGCGGTCGCCCCGATTAATGTCCAGCCACCAGGCGATCGGGCCGATGGGATGGGTCGGGTACAGGTTGGCGTCGCGCGCGACGGAGTGCATGCCCCGCCATTTCAGCTCGCCCGTCGGTCCGATTTTCGCGCCGCGCACATCGTGCTCGTATCCGCCGGCGGCGTGCAGCAGTTCGCTGAGCACGCCCTGCCGGATCAGATTCATCACCAGCATAACGTTGCGGTAGTAACAGACATTTTCGAGCAGCATGCAGGGCTTGCCGGTCTTTTCGGAGGTATCGACCAGTTCCCAGCACTCGTCAACCGTGAGGGCCGCCGGGACTTCCGTCGCCGCATACTTCCCCGCCTGCATTGCTGCCACGCAGACGGGGGTGTGCGACTCCCACGGCCCGGTGGCAATCACTGCATCGAGATCGTCGCGCTCCAGCATCCGTCGGTAGTCTTCAACACCCCGCGAGTATCCTTCCGGACGGCACCGCCCGGCCTGCTCCACGCGTTCTTGACTGCGGGCGACATTGTCCTCGCTCGGGTCGCAGATCGCCGGAATTTCGACGCCGGGCACGTCCAGCAGCGTGCGCACGTGGCCGAAACCGCGGCCACCTACGCCCACGACGCCGACACGGACCGGCCGCTCTTCCCCGGCGGGCCATTCGGGTCCCGCTCCGCTCGGCGTCATTCGGCTTGCTTCCACCACCCGGAACCTCCCTATCTCGACCGCCCTGACACCACGGCCTATCTGGCGGCATAGTATCAGGTAGGGTCAGATGGTGCCGTACCGGGAAAGGCAATGCTTCGCGTCCGTTGACGGAGCACCGCGGTACACTGAATGGGAACCACAGCCAGGGTAGGGGAGACGGATTGACCGGCGTGCAATTGCAGATGACCGACGCATCGGCCACCTTTGCCTGGCTCAAACGGGGTGTGACGATGGCTTCAATTGCCAACGCCACCTTGCCGGCGCCGCTTGCTCGCATCACCGTCATGGCCCGCGCTTCCGACGGGAACGCCGCCCTTGCCGCGTTGCTCTTCGCGCCCATCCCGTCACCGGGGAGCATGTTGGGCATGATCACCGGCAACGGCTCCTTCACGCTCCGCCCACCGTACGGCGCCTTGCAAGCCGCCTTCCCCACCGGACGGGAAGACAGTGCCATCTACGTACTCCGGCCGGACGGCAGTCGGGCCTTCGGCGTCGTGCCCGGACCCTTGCCGAACCAGATCACCGTCTTTTGCGGTGATCTCCCGCTGCTGCAGTGGGTCACGCCGCCACTAAAGTTGAGCAACGCCGACACCCTCCAACACGACGTGGAACTCTTTAGCGCCGTAGTCAGCGCGGCGGCGGACGGCATCTACCACGCCACGGGGGCGACGGCGCCGGACCTCACCGTGTCACTACGCCCGAGTGGTAGCAGCGACGGGGTGGCGCGAGAGGCCGCCAGCCGCTTTGGCCAGGTGGTCGACCGCGTCACACGCGGCGGCGCCCCGCCGCCCGGCAACTCCGCCGTCACCGCCGACACGCCGGCCGAGCGTTTCAGCGATGTCGGCGGCCAGGACGCCGCCGTAGCGGAACTGCAGGCGGTATTGCTGGCCCTGGCTTCGCCGGAACGCTACCGCGAGTGGGGGGCCCGAGCGCCGAAGGGCGTGCTGCTCTACGGCCCGCCGGGTACCGGCAAAACGCTGCTGGCCCGCTGTGTAGCCGGTGAAGCAGGCGCCCATTTCTTCCACGTCCGCGCCGCCGACGTCGTTTCTAAATGGTACGGCGAGGCCGAACAGCGCATGCAAGGCGTCTTCGAACGGGCACGCAACTCCACCCCGGCCATCGTCTTTTTCGATGAGATCGACGCCCTTGCCCCCCACCGGGACGGCGCGCACGAGGTGACCCACCGCGTCGTCAGTACCATGTTGGAATATATGGACGGCCTGGAAGCGATTGAAGGCGTGGTGGTGATCGCCGCCACCAACCGGCCGGAGGCACTGGACCCGGCGATCCTCCGGCCCGGCCGTTTCGACCGGCTGGTGGAAATCGGCCTGCCGGGCGCGATTGGCCGGCGGCAAATTCTCGACATTCACTGCCGCCGGGCCGAACGCCGCGCCGGACGGCCGCTATTCACGGATGTAGACTGGCCGGCCCTGGAAGAGGCGAGTGATGGTCTGAGCGGGGCCGACCTCTCGGAGGCGGTGCGCCGCGCCCTGGAAGGGCGGGTGCGCAGCCGCGCCGAGGGGCTGATCACCAGCAGGGAACTGCAGCGCGAGTTGGAAGGGCTGACGAGCCGGGCGTTCTGAGCAGCATACGGCTGAGGTGAGGAAGGGAGGGGACGCAATGGGATCGAACGACCTGGATGGCACCCGTGAGCAACTGGAGGCGATGCGCCCCACCCTCAAGGCGCGCCAGCGCCGCGAACGGGAAGTGGTCAAGCGCCTGACGCGCGACGGCTATCGCGACAGCGCCTTCTATACCACCGCCTGCCCGGTCCAACTGGAAGGGCATCTGCCCACCGGTGAGGCCTTCTTCTTGCGCGCCCGCGGGACGACCGCCCGCCTGGACATTGGAACCAAAGGCGGCTCACCGGAAGACGCCTGCCGCTATCCCAGTTGGACGAAGCGGGTGCAGCGCTGGGACTGGCCGCAGGCGGGCTGGCTGGAGCCGGTGGCCTGCGAAGCGCTGCTGCGAGAACTGGCCGCCGCCTACAAAAACGGGAAGTCGACGGACACCATGGTGCGGTCGCTTGACCCGGAAGTGGCGGCGGTCGTGGCCGAGGCAAAGGCCAAGGAAGCGATTGTTGTGACACTGGACCGCGATCTGCTGGTGCGGGGCGAAGGCTTGACGCCCGAAGATGCCATGAAACGCTTCGCCGCGGAAGAAGCGGACAAAGCCGCCGACGGCTCCCGCGATTCATAGCAGTCCGACCCGCCCACCTACTCCTTGACGCCGCCCACGGTCACGCCGGCGACGAAATAGCGTTGGAAGAGCAGAAAGATCAGGACGGGCGGCGCTAACTCGCCGTATTGCCTGCCATCACTTGCCCCTCAAGCGTTGCCCGATCAGGCGTCCCAAACGACACATTGGCGTGCTGTTGCACGACGACACGTTCTTCCTCGAAGTGGCAGGTGAGGGTTCGCCCAAATGGAGTCTCATACCACCAAAGCTGGATGACGTAGGTCGCGGCGTCCGTCCATGCTCCGCTCGCGGCGACTTTCCCCTGCATTGAGCGCTCCAACGCAGCGGTGCCGCATAGCCAGGCGCCATAACCGCAGGGGATGGACTGCTCGCCAGAGGCGTTGCGGATAGTCAGCGTGCAACTGGTCGATCCGAAGTCGAATCTAAGGGCTTCGACCCTGTCCTTGTTCTCAACCACGATATAGGTCTTGCCGGAGACGGCCGCCGCCACCGGAGCGATGGCTTGTCCTGCCATCGGAAGAAGGCGTAGCCCGGCCAACCGTTCGTCGAGGCCGGCTTGCGCCGCCGGGTCGGCCGGCTGTGTCATCGTCATCGCCGGCAAGAGATGCTCCCAGGCCATGTCGAGCACCTGCTGCATGTTCGGCACGCCGCTGGTGATCACCAGGACCGCATCCTGGGTGGGCATGACGACGCAGAACTGGCCGAACGCCCCGTCGCCGCGATAGACGTCGTGGCGGCAGCGTCAGAACTGGTAGCCATACCCCTGCTCCCAATCGGCATTCTTGGCTGGTGCATTGGACACCTGGCATGCCGTTGCTTCCGCCACCCAGGCTTCGGGGATCAGGCGTTCGCCCAGCCAAACGCCCTGTTGCAGGTAAAGCTGGCCAAAACGGGCGATGTCCTCTGTCATCAGGCTAAGGCCCGTGCCGCCGAGGTTGATCCCCTCAGGTGACGTTTCCCAGGTCGGCGGCGCGATCCCCAGCGGCTCAAAGAGCCGGGGTTGTAGGTACTCGACCAACGGCCTACCGGCAAGATGCTGCACGATGGCGGACAGCATATAGGTAGCGCCGGTATTGTAAACGAAGTGCGTGCCGGGTTCGTACTCCACCGGCAGGGCCAGGAAGGCGCGCGTCCAATCCGGCGTCGCGTGTCCGAACACGGCGCCGGTCGTATCGGTGGCGTGGCCGGTGGACATTGACAGGAGATGCCGGACACGCATCGCCAGCAGGTGGGCACTCGGCTCCGCCGGCGCCCCGCTGGGGAAGTGCGCCAGCACGGAGTCGTCAATGGATAGTCGTCCCTCGGCAACCAGCAAGCCAATGGCAGTTGACGTAAAGCTCTTACTCAGGGAGAAGAGCATATGCGGGTGGGTTGGGCCGTACGGCGCCCACCAGCCCTCGGCAACGACATGACCGTGGCTTACCAGCATGATGCTGTGGAGATGCGTGATGTCCCGCTCCGCGGCATCCAGAAATGCCCGAATCGCGGTCGAGGGAATGCCCTGTGCTTCTGGGGTACTGCGGGGAAGGGCAACGGCTCGGGTCATCAGCATTCTCCTCACTGTGGCGAAACTGCGCCAGCAAGCTGCTAGCGCGGCGCGACGAGCATCCTTCTTGAGCGCTTGTTGGGAGTATAGACAGTCCGCCGAT
>JBPCLN010000037.1:0-7367 GCA_051003235.1 Chloroflexota bacterium
TCCTTTCTCGTGCTGCACCCGTCCGGGCGGTTCCTCTACACCGTCAACGAGGTGTACACGGCGGACAGCGGGGCGGTCAGCGCGTATGCCGTCGACGCGATCAGTGGCGGGCTGACCTTCCTCAATCGGCAGCCATCACACGGCGGCGCTCCGTGCCATCTCGCCCTGGATGCCGCCGGCCATGCGCTGCTCGTGGCCAACTACCAGACGGGCAGCGTCGCCGTGCTTCCCATCGCCGAGGATGGTTGTCTTGGCAGCGCCAGCGATGTCCTTCAACATGTCGGGTCCAGCATCAATGCCCAGCGCCAGCAAGGGCCGCACGCCCACTCCGTCACCTTCGATCCTGACGGCCGCTTTGTCCTCGTCTGCGACCTCGGCCTGGACAAGATTCTGGTCTACCGCTTCGACGGCGAGCGCGGGAAGCTGGTGCCCCATGCTACACCGTGGGCCGAGGTCCGCGCCGGCGCCGGCCCACGGCATCTGGACTTCCATCCGAGTGGTCGTTGGGTCTACGCAATCAACGAACTGGACAGCACGATCGACGTTTTCGCGTTCGATCGCGAGGCCGGAACCCTGCTTTCTCTCCAGCATGTCTCAACGCTGCCGCCCGACATTAAAGGGACCAACCACTGCGCCGACATTCACGTCGCGCCGTCCGGGCGGTTCGTCTACGGCAGCAATCGCGGCCACGACAGCATCGCCGTCTTCGGCGTTGATGATCACACCGGCCGCTTGTCGCCGGTGGGCCACACGGCCACCAATGGTCGCACACCGCGCAACTTTGCCATCGACCCGACGGGGTCCTGGCTCTTTGTCGCCAATCAGGATAGTGACAGCATCGTCCCATTCCACGTTGATGCGCAGAATGGTCACCTGGAGCCGGCCGGCCCGCCGGTGGCCGTACCCACGCCAGTCTGCGTGCGTATGATGCCGTCGCCGGCAAGAGGCTAGCGCATGCGACTACACGGACACGTGGCAATCGTCACGGGCGGGGCGCAAGGGATCGGCGGCGCGACGGCGCGGCGCCTGGCGGAAGAAGGCGCCAGTGTGCTCATTGCCGATATCGACCCGGAAGCGGCAGCACGGAACGCCGCCACGATTCGGGAAGCGGGCGGGGTGGTGGCGACGGTCGCCACCGACGTCGCCAACGGGGACGACATCCGGGCCATGATTCAGGAGGCGGTCAGCCGGTTCGGCAAGCTCACTATCCTGATCAACAACGCCTACAATGTCACCGGCACGGACGAACTGGGCAGTGCGATTCAGGTGTCGGAGGCGGGCTGGGATCACGGCCTGGCGGTGCTGGCGAAGTCGATTTTTCTCGCCGCCAAATACGCCGTGCCGGAGATGGAACGGGCGGGCGGCGGCTCCATCGTCAATATTGCCTCGGTCCACGGCATGCTCATGGCCGCCCGTCACCTCGTCTACGAAACCGGAAAAGCAGCAGTGATTGGCATGACCAGGCAGATGGCGTGTGACTTCGGGCCACTCGGTATCCGCGTCAACGCTATCTGCCCTGGTCACATCGTCACCGAGCGCATCCAGGCCTTGCACTGGGCCAACAACCCCGACGGGCTGCGCTTCTTCGAGGAGCAGTATCCGCTCCGGCGCACCGGCCGGCCAAGCGATATCGCCAACGCCGTCGTCTTCCTCTGTTCGGAAGAGGCCTCCTTTATCACTGGGCATGCCTTGCCGGTCGACGGCGGCCTCACCATCCAACTGCAGGAGGACCTGGCGGTGCGCCTTGACCAATGGCGGCGCGAGCACCCGGAGGGTGAACAGCGCCGCCAGATGCCGTTATAGGCCGGGATGGCAGTGGGTCGCTACGAGCACCACGCTCGGCCGTATTATCCTCCAGGAAGTGTTACTCGTTGCGGTTTTCGTGCTCGTAGCGCTCCAGTTCCCGCAGCAACCGCTCAATCTCCTCTTCCGCATGATGGAGTGCATTCTCAGCGCGGTGTTGCTCGGCTTCGGCACGGGCGCGGGCGAACTCCGCCTGCTCCGGTGACAATAAGAGACGGCCCTCGGGAGTCTGGGCGTGCAGCAGCCGACCTTGCACCACCAGATAGAGACCCAGTACCGCGCTCCACAGTCGACCCTGCGCGTCAGGTAACCACGGAGCGAACTGCCCGGCGTCGTCCCGACGGTATCCGGCGAGTGCCGATGGCGGACCATCGCGCGGCGTGAACAGCGCATACTCTTGCACGCCCATGAGATGGTACGCCTCCCGCTTCTCGCTCTGATCCCTGGCCGTGCTAGACGGCGATACCACCTCGAGGACGAAGGGCGGGAAGTCGCCCTCCACCTCCAGGTCGTACGAACTGCGGGAATGCTCCGGCGCGAAGGCGACGAAGGTATCAGGCGACAACACTCGCTTGCGAGGGAAATCGAGCCATTGGTACTCGATGGGGAGCAAACTGGCCACAAACCAGGGCAACCCCTGCACGTGCGCGTAGGTGCGAAGACTGTGCGCGAAGCCCGATGCCGACCAGAACTGAAGATCGCCCATCACCATCCAGGGCGAGTCCTCCTTATCGTCCTCCAACAAGAGCATAAAGAGATCGTCCTCTTCCTCCTTGGTCAACGACGGGGGGCGCCGGCGCGTCTGAATCACAGCATAGTCCTCTCCTACGCCATCCCATCTGGTGCAGACGCAAGGCAGCCGACCCGAGGGAATGTGACATGCCGAGTATACCGCCCTAGCGAACGGCGCTCAGCGGGGAGCAGCATAGTGATAGCGGCACTGCAGGAAGTCAACCCTTCCAGCTTGAACCATGTAGACGAAGCGGTGTTCTTCGGTGAGGCGACGCGACCAGATGTTTGGGCCGAGATGCTTGAGCGGTTCCGGCTTGCCAATACCACCGAAGGGATCGCGCAGCACCGCCTCGATGAGCACCATCGCTCGCAAGGCAACGTTTCGGTTGGTTCGCACCCAGTAGGCCAGGTCTTCGCGAAAATCGAGCTGGAGAACCGTTTCACGCTTCTCGGGCGTGCCGTTAGCCGGCACCAAGGCCAAACTCCGTGCGGATCTCCTCGGCCGTCTCGGTCCTTCCCTCACCCTGGAGGGCGCGCTCAATAGAGCGCAGCAGGCGCTCGGCGTTGTAGGGGGAGCGTAACAGGAGCGCCGTCTCCTGGAGGGACGACCACTCCTCTTCGGCCACCAGCACGACCGGCTTCTTGCCACGCCGCTCAATCACCACTACTTCGTGATCGTCGCCTGCGCGGTCCATTAGGGCGGCCAGATGGTCCCGCGCCTCGGTGTAGCTCGCGTGCGTCATCTTTGTGCTCCTTCCGTCCAGGTTTACTGTACGGGTTTCGTCTCTCGGCGTCAACTAATGAAGTCAGCGATACTACCGGTTGCTGTATCCTCCTTTGCAAAGTCGGTCTGTGTTTGATGCTGTGAAGGATGCCAGTCGTGGAAATGTTCCCGCTTTCACCATTCCAGGAGGCTCTCCTCCTCTCGCCATTCCCGTCCGGCATGCGGATCCAGGGAGGGCACATGTTCCGGCCGGAGTATCCGCCCAGTCCCGTGCGTGTGGAACTGGCCCTGCCCGGTGGCGAGCAGCAAGCGGTAGTGCACCGGCTCAGCCGCAATCCGGCCGCCGTCGCTCCGGAGGCCCGCCTCTTTCAAGCCCTGGCCGGATTGGGCCTGCCGGTGCCGGCGGCGATCGACGCGGAGCTGCCCCTGGCTGGAGCAACCACTGTTCCAGGAGGCGGTACAGCGGCTCGCGCCCGTCATCGCCGCCATTCAAACGCCGCTGGTCTTTTCTAACGGCGATTACCCGCCTGCCAACTTCTTGACGGACGGCGGAACGGTCGCTGCCTTTGTCGACTTCGAGTATGCGCGCTTCGAGGACCCGCACTACGGCTTCGCTAAATATCGGGTCTACGACATGGATCCGCTCAATGACGCCGGTATGGTCGAGTCCTACCTGGAGTGGTGCGGCCTGTCCGAGCGCGAGTTCGCACCGCGCCAGGCAGTGCGATGCCTTTGGACGCTGCAGCGGGAGGTTGCAGCGCGGGGCGGCAATGCGGGAATGGCGAATTATCGCGCCGATGTGCTTGGGCTGTTGCGCCAGTCACTGGCACGGCTGGAATAGGCAGGGGCACGGACGATGGTTGTGGAAGGCGAGGCGCCCAGCGTAGGCGGGAGGGCTGGTCCTCGCGATCAGCACCTGGCCCGCCTTGTCCATGATAGTGAGATCCGCTGCCAGGGCCCCGTACCCCGCTCAGCCGGACGGGTGCTTCCGGTAGGCCGAGAGGTCCATTAACCGTTCGGGCTGCCCACGCCCCGTTGCCCAGAGGAACTGGACGAAGCGCTTGAGGCTCACGCAGTGCGTCGCATGTCCTTGTTGACGTGTTCGCCGACACCGGCGCCCGCCTCAAACGTGAGCAGGTTAATGTGGAGGTCGGCGCCCTGGTCCGGCCAGAGGGCGGTCATGCCACCGTGCCGCTGCGCCAGTTGTTAGAGGTCGACGGCAACAGCGGTAGGCTCAGGTGCGTTCATCGGTAGGCTGTCCAATTCCTCTGGGCCCTGCCGGCGGGAGCCGGCAGTGCATGTTCGGCGTCGGCGGTGCGTCGGCTACACCGGCGCGCCCAGCCTCGTCAGGCAAATCACTCACGGTGGCGTGCTTCAATGGAACGCTACCGCCTGTTCGCTCAGCGCATTCTATGAACCTCTTGCCACTCCGGCGAGGTCCACTCGCCGTGGCCGGCAATTCGCCGCTGACGAGATGCAGTGCCCAGCGCGAATTCGAGGTCCCGCGCGGCCAGAGCTTGGTCGGTGGCCGCCGTCTCACGCAGCCGCACCCCCGCTTCCTCACCGACCCAGGCCGTGAGCGACCAGCCGCTGTGGAGGTGAACGGCAGAGGCGCCCAGTGCTGCCCAGCCCGCCGCAGTGTCTGCCGCGGTGGCGACCAGCCGTTCGTCCGGCGCCTGCGCGCCATCCGGTCCCCGATGTCTCGCCAACAAATGAAGGTGATCGCTCTGGCACTCAGTTCGGAAGAAGTAACCGGGCGGCGCCGAACGATAGTTGGAATGCAGGGGGCTGGCTGACGCCAATACCACGATGTCCCCCAGCCAGCGTTCCTCGAATTGCCCGGCGGTCGCGTCCACCACTGTTCCGTCGTCGCATTGATTACAGCAGTGAATCCAGCATATCGTAGCGTCCTTCAAGCGCAGGTGGCCCCAGCGATAGCCCCAGCCAAGTTCCGCCGCGATCGCCTCCGCTACCTTCCCGCAACGCCCGTCCGACCTGCCGCTCGCCAACCGCACGCGACGCCGAAGCGTCAGTGCCAGGGCAGTCTCGATGGAACTGAGCATCCGACAATCCCCTCTCGGGACGGTGGTATCGGACCTTGCGCCGTCGACGCATCAGCCCTAGTGTAGCGCAGTCCGGTCAAGGGACAGTGCGCTACACTGCGCGCACCGTCGGATTGAAGCGACGGCAGGCAGCGGGCTGTGAGGGGCGATGATGTGAAGGTGCTGACGGTGCTGGGGACGCGCCCGGAAGGGGTGAAGATGGCGCCGGTCCTCCGCGAATTGGCGAAGTACGCCGACGCGGGTGTACAGTCGCAGCTTTGCGTCACGGGGCAGCATCGCCAGATGCTCGATCAGGTGCTGCGCGTGTTCGATTTGCAGCCCGACTACGACCTGGATGTGATGTCTGCCGACCAGACGCCCGCCACCGCGGCGGCGGCGATCCTCAGCCGGCTCGATCCGATCCTGCGGCAGCAACGGCCCGATTGGGTTCTCGTGCAAGGCGATACCACCACTGTTGCAGCCGCCGCGTTGGCCGCGTTTTATGCCGGTTGCAAGGTTGGTCACGTGGAGGCTGGGCTGCGCACGTTCGACCGGCACCAGCCGTTTCCCGAAGAGATCAACCGCAAAGTGGCCACCGCCATTGCCGACACGCACTTCGCGCCGACCGCCCAGGCGCGGACGAATCTGTTGCGCGAGGGGGTGCCGGAGGGGTCGATCCTGGTCACTGGCAATACCGGCATCGACGCCCTGCACGGGGCGGCGGCGTTGCCGGAGCCGTCGGGGGTGACGGACCTGCTTTGCTCACTCGGCCTCGGCGCCGGCGCCGCGCCTTCCTGTTCGCCAACCAACAGCACGCCTGCTGCGCCGCGCTTGCTCCTAGTGACGGCGCACCGCCGGGAGAATCTCGGCCCGCCCTTGGCGGAGATCTGCTGGGCGCTACGCGACCTGCGGGAGCGCTTTGGCGACAGCATCCGCATCGTCTACCCCGTCCATCTCAACCCCAACGTGCAGGAGCCGGTGCAGCGCATCCTAGGAGACATCCCCGGCATCGCCCTGATCCCGCCGTTGGACTATCTGCCTCTGGTACACCTCCTGCGGCACGCCTACCTGGTAGTGACCGATTCGGGTGGAATCCAGGAGGAGGCGCCGAGCCTGGGCAAGCCCGTGCTGGTGCTGCGCGCCGTCACGGAGCGGCCGGAGGCGGTGGCGGTGGGCACGGTGCGCCTCGTGGGCGCCGTGCGCAGCCGCATCGTAGAGGAAGCGACGCGGCTGTTGGACGATGCCACCGCCTACACGGCGATGGCCCGCGCTGTCAGCCCATATGGCGACGGCCACGCCGGCGAACGGATCGTGGCGTCGTTGATTGACCAGAAGCAGCGGTGAGCGTCGGTGGTGGCCATTGGCGGATAGCCCATCGGCTGGCAGGCCCCACGACCATGGACGGTCATGCCTATCCGGCGCCTAAGGGTCAACGTTCTCCAGTTGTCCAGTGGCAAAGTTTAGGCGGCGGTAAAAGCAGTTCCTGGCGGCATCCTGGCGGTTCCTGGTGTGGCAGATGCCGCCGCGTCGCGGCTTCACCCGATAGACGAGTGCATTCTGCTCGCAGTTGACGAGGACCTCGACCAACTCGAAGGTCTCGGCAGAAGTCCTCCCCTTCTCCCAGAGCGCATTCCTTGACGTGCTCCAGAAGACGGCTGTCCGCGTGGCGACGGCGCACTGCAACGCCAATGCATTAACATAAGCGATGAGGATCACGTCGCCGGTGTCCGCGTCCTGGACGGCACACGGCAGCAAACCGCCGATGTTGGCGACGTTTGGGAGCTTCCCGAAGTCGAGGAGGAGGTCCATTCCCTCCTCCAGTTGGTTCTTCTCGATCACGAGAACACTTCGTCCGCTTCGACCGGCTGCTGAGGCAGGTCGGCAACGTCGGCATAGACCACCACTTCACCTGCCTCGATGGTGACGGGAAACGTCTTCACGCGCAGTTGGGGATCCACCAGGCAGTGGCCGGTGGCGATCTCATATTCATACAGGTGCCAGGGGCAGCGGATGATCTCACCGTCACGTACCAGCTCCAATTGCGGCGTGTACGTGGAGGGTGGCGC
>JBPCLN010000038.1:0-10063 GCA_051003235.1 Chloroflexota bacterium
TCGTAGTGTGCCACAGTGCTTACCGTCATCTAGGCAACCGCGAGCATGCGATTAAGCGCCGTGCGGGCCTGTTCCGCAATGGTCACCGGCACCTCAATCCGGTTGACGACGCGGCCGGCCACCAGATGATCTAGAGCCCAGGCAAGGAAGGCCGGGTGAATGCGGTACATCGTGGAACAGGGGCAGACGATCGGATCGAGGCAGAAGATGCGCTTGTCCGGATGCTCTCTGGCCAGGCGCTTGACCAGGTTGATCTCCGTCGCCACTGCCCAACTGCTGCCGGGGGCGGCGCGCTCGATCGTCTGCACGATAAACTCCGTTGAGCCAACGAAGTCGGCGCTCTGCACCACGTCAAGCGTACACTCAGGGTGAACCAGAACGTTGACGGCGGCATCCTCTTGGCGCGCCCCTTCAATCTGCTCCACCGCAAAGCGCGCATGCACGGAACAATGGCCCTTCCAGAGGATGATGCGCGCCTGACGCAAGTCGGCAACACTGTTGCCGCCCAGCGGTTGGCGCGGATCCCAGACCTGCATCTCCGTGAGTGGAATGCCCATCTTCGCGCCGGTGTTGCGCCCCAGGTGTTGGTCGGGAAAGAACAGGACGCGTTCGCCGCGGGCAAAGGCCCAGCGCAGCACTTTGTCGGCATTGGAAGACGTGCAGACGATGCCGCCGTGGCGACCGCAGAACGCTTTCAGATTCGCCGCGGAGTTCATGTAGGTGACGGGGATTGTCGCCTGGCCGCAGACGCGCGTCACATCGGCCCAACACGCCTCGACGTCATCAATCGTGGCCATGTCGGCAATGGAGCAGCCGGCGGTGAGGTTTGGCAGGATCACCTGCTGGTGCGGTCCGCTCAGAATGTCGGCGCTCTCCGCCATAAAGTGGACGCCGCAGAACAGGATAAACTCCGCTTCGCTGCGGGCGGCCGCCAGTTGGCTGAGTTTGAACGAATCGCCGCGGAAGTCGGCAAACTTGATGACCTCGTCACGCTGGTAATGGTGGCCAAGGATGATCAGCCGTTCGCCCAGTTGGCGCTTGCTCTCCCAAACTTTGGCCTCTAACTCGGGCTGGCTGAGCCGCGTGTAGGCCGCCGATAGCCGCTCCTGGCCCGGCCTTTGCGGCGCTTGCCATTGGGCGCGGCCACTCTGGTAGAGGGCCTTTTCGGACGACGCCAGATCGTTGCAGGTGCTGAGCATAGAGCGCTCTCCTCTAATCGCGAAGACTAGCAGCGGAGGCGTCATCGCCTCGGGGATGTCGCTGCCATCCCGCACTCTTGCGCGTACCGGCCAACTTAATGTATCTTGCACAGTAACGCGCTAGCCAGACTATACCCTGGTAGGGGTTGGATTGTCAACGCGCACGAGGCCCGTCCACGGCAGCGGCCACACTCCTACCCCCATCGTCCCATAGGTACCTCCCGCTATACTCCCTATGGACAGAACGGGTGTTCGTTATCGCATTGGCCAATCGGCGCACATAGGGCAAAGTCGTGGGGAACGTCGAAACCGTGCTGCGGGAGATCCGCGAGCACGCGCCCATCGGCGCAATTACTGCCTGGCGGCATTTTCCACCGCAGCCACCGCGTTATGACGAGTGGCCGGCGTACCTGGACCCGCGCCTCAAGAAGCAACTCCTGGCGCGGGGAATGGAGCGACCGTACACCCACCAGGCGGAGGCGATTAAGCGGCTGCGGCAGGGCGAGCACGTCGTCGTCGTCACGCCGACAGCGTCCGGCAAGACGATTTGCTACAACGTGCCGGTCGTGCAGCGCATCCTGGAGGACCCGTCGGCAAGGGCGCTGTACATTTTCCCGACTAAGGCGTTGGCGCAGGACCAGCTCAACGAGCTGCATGGCCTGACGTCGCCCCTGGACGCCGGCATCAAGACCTTCACCTATGACGGTGACACGCCGCAGTCGGCGCGACAGGCCATCCGCAATGCCGGACACGTCGTGATCACCAACCCGGACATGCTGCACACGGCTATCCTGCCGCAGCACACGCGTTGGATCAAGCTGTTCGAGCACCTGCGCTATGTCGTGGTTGACGAGTTGCACACCTATCGGGGCGTCTTCGGCAGCCATGTGGCGAACGTGCTCCGGCGACTGAAGCGCATCTGTGAGTTCTACGGCTCCCAGCCGCAGTTCGTCTGCTGCTCGGCCACCATCGCCAACCCGCGGGACATGGCGGAAGTGCTGGTCAACGAGCCGTTCGCTTTGATTGACAACGATGGTTCGCCGAAGGCGGAGAAACACATTCTGGTCTACAACCCGCCCGTCGTGAATCGCGAACTCGGCATCCGGCGCAGCTCGCTGCTGGAGGCGCGCACCCTTGCCCAACGCTTCCTGCAACACGACGTGCAAACCATCCTCTTCGCCCGTAGCCGGCTCAGTGTCGAGGTGCTGGTGACCTACCTCAAACACGCTCTGAAGTTGCCGCCCGACCAGACGAACGCGGCGGTACGCGGCTATCGCGGCGGCTACCTGCCGAACGAACGGCGGGAGATTGAAGCGGGATTGCGCAACGGCAGCGTGCGCGCCGTCGTCTCCACCAACGCCCTGGAGCTGGGGATCGACGTGGGCCAATTGGAGTGCGCCATCCTCGTCGGGTATCCGGGGGCGCTCGCCTCGACCTGGCAGCAGGCGGGGCGCGCCGGCCGCCGCTCGGGCACGTCGGTCGCCATCCTCGTCGCCAGCTCCACGCCGCTCGACCAGTATATTGCCGGCCACCCGGAGTACCTCTTCTCCTCCACGGTAGAAGGGGCGACGGCCAATCCCGCCAATCCACTGATTCTGAACGCCCACGTCAAGTGCGGGGCCTTTGAGTTGCCTTTTGCCGAGGGCGAACAGTTAGGCAATCTGCCCATTGATGGCGCCTTGCGGGAACTGGAAGGCGCGATGGTCGTCCACCATGTGGGCGGACTCTGGCATTGGGCGACGGAGAAGTTCCCGGCCGTGGAGATTAGCCTGCGTTCGGTCAGCGCGGAAAACGTCGTCATCGTCGATACGACCCGCGACAACCAGGTGATTGGCGAAATGGACCGCATTTCCGCCTTGACCATGCTGCACGATGGCGCCATCTACCTGCACGAAGGTGTGCAGTTCCACGTCGACCGCTATGATGTCGACGAGCAGAAAGCCTACGTGCGCCGCGTCGATGTCGACTACTACACCGACGCCGAACTGGATGTCGACATGCGCATGCTGGACGCCATGGAACGGCGCGATCTCACCGCGGGCGGCTCCTCGCTCGCCTACGGCGAGGTGGCGATCACGATCCGGCCCAGCATTTACAAGAAAATCAAGTTCGAGACCCATGAGAATATCGGCTCAGGCACGATCCACCTCCCGGCCAGCGACATGCATACGCTGGCGACCTGGCTGGAGCTGGACGACGCACTGGCGGCCGAGCTACCGGGCAGCCGGCTCGGCCTGGGACTGCAAGGTCTGCGCCATCTGCTGGCCAACGTCGCCCCCCTCTATGCCATGTGCGACCCGCGCGACGTGGAAGCGGTGATCGAAATGCGCTCCCCGTTGACGCGGAAGCCGACGCTGTATTTGTACGACGCCATCCCCGGCGGCGTCGGCCTGGCGGAACGGCTTTACGGACAGTGGGAGGGTGTGCTCCGTTCGGCCCAGGAACTGGTGGGGGCCTGCCCCTGCGAAGCCGGTTGCCCGTCCTGTGTGGGGCCGGCGCTCTCCAGCGAGGGCGCGAAGCAGGCGGCGCTCCAACTGTGCGGTCTCTTGCTGGAGCAACGTGTACTCGCCCACTGAACCGTTCCAGCACCGGCTGGAGCGCCTGGTTATTGACGAACTGTGGCCCGACAGTCGCCTGGAGGGATCGCAGGGCGCAATCTACTGCCGGGAGTACCGGTATGCCCCCGATTATCGCTACGGCAGTGAACTGCCCAGCCATTTGCTCGGCCGCTTTGCCCAGCCGCCACCGCTGATCGCCGGCGACGACGCCCTGGATCTCACCTTCGCCGATGCGCTGTTCCTCGACACGGAGACAACCGGCCTCTCCGGCGGAACCGGCACCTATGTCTTCCTGATCGGCGCGGCGCGCTTCATCGACGGGGAGTTCGTGTTGCGCCAGTTCTTCTTGCAGGATTTGCACGAAGAGCGCGCCCTGTTGCACGAGTTGGACGAGTTTGCGCGCGGCTGTACCGGCATCGTCAGCTTCAACGGCAAAGGTTTTGACGTGCCCTTGATTGCCAACCGGTACATCATGCAGCGCCGTCGTCTCCTCCTGCCGGCGCATTGCCATCTCGACCTGCTCTGGCCGGCGCGGCGCATCTGGTCGCGCCGCCTGCCGAGTTGCGCCCTCTCCGCCCTGGAGCGGGAGATATTGGCGGTGGAGCGGCAAGGCGACGTGCCCGGCGCGCTCATCCCAGCACTCTATTTCCATTACCTGCGGAGTAAAGACGCCTCGCCGCTCGCCGCCGTCTTCGAGCACAACCGCCGCGACGTGCTGGCGTTGGCCTCGCTGGCCGTCGCCCTCTGCGCCGCCGCCTTGGAGCCGGTAGAATACTTAAAACACCCGGTCGATCTCTTGGCGCTGGGGAGGCTATTGTTGCGCCGCCGCGACTACACCCTGGCCGAGCACTGCCACACGCAGGCGCTGGCCGGCAACTTGCCCCGGACGGAGCGCGGTTGGGCCTGGATCGGGTTGGCCGATGTTTATGGTCGAACGGAACGCCGAGAGGAGGCGATACCACTGCTGCAATCTGCAGCGCGCCTGGGCGGCCCGGCCGGCCTGGAGGCGGCGATCCGCCTCGCCAAATATCTGGAACACCAGGCGCGTGACTACGCTGCCGCCGCCGAGATGACTGCGCTGGCGCTGGGCCAACAGGGCGGCAATCGTCACGTCCGCGCCGACCTGGCCCATCGCATGTCCCGCCTGCAGCGCAAGCAGTTGGTAACCACTATCGGCCCGGCCGAATCATCCGTGTCGTCATAGGTCTGGAGGAACCATGCCCACCCTACCCCGCCCCTTCATCCGCCGCTCCGCCGATTTACGACCGGCAACCACAAAGGAGGAGGAGCGAACTCCGCTGCCCCGCCAGCGCCCGGTGCAGTCCACTGGCGGCCGGAGCGCCGCCGTGCCGAGTACCGCAAATGCGAAGAATACCGGCGTTGTGGCCACGCAGCATGCGAGAGCGCCCCGAAGAACCATTGCCGACCGCCTGTTCCCCGTGCGACCAGGGATGACGGAGCCTTCCTGGAGCCGCGTCATCGGCCTGATCATCTTTATGGCGCTGGTCTGGGAGCTGTTCTCCTTCGCTTACACCTATTTCTTCGGCATCAACGTCTTCGGCGGCCGTATGGCGAAGCAAAATACGATCGTCGCCTGGCAGGCCACACTCCAGACGCTACCCTGGGCGTTGCTGCTTTCAGCGATTGGCTCGGTGCCCGGCTTCTGGATGATGCGCTCGCGTATCCGCCGTTCCAACACGTTGATCGCCCAGGAGAAGGCGGCCCAGCGGTCCGCCGCCGCGCCGCGCTCCGGCCAGGGGACGTCGGCTCGCGCCCGCCGCCGTCGCGCCGGTAAACAGGGAGGCCGGCGGTAGCAGCATGACCACACTCCCCGCACGTTATGACTTCAAGAGCGCCGAACCGCGCTTGCAGCAAGCCTGGGCGGAGCAACGGATCTACGAGTTCGACCCGCAGCAGACCGGCCCTACCTTTTCCGTCGATACGCCGCCGCCGACTGTTTCCGGCCAGGTCACGATCGGCCATGTGTACTCCTACACCCAGGCCGATGTCCTGATCCGCTACCACCGCATGCGGGGCGAGCAGGTGTTTTACCCGTTTGGCTTCGACGATAACGGCCTGCCGACCGAGCGCTTCACGGAGAACGTTCGGGGCATCCGCGCCCGTGAAGTCGGGCGGCAGGCCTTTATTGACGCCTGCCTGGCCCTCTCGGCAGAAGTTGAGGCCAAGTTCGAGCGCTTCTGGAAGCGTTTAGGGTTGAGCGTCGATTGGCGCCTGCGCTATTCCACCATCGATCCGCGATCGCGGCGAGTCTCGCAAGCGGCCTTCATCGACCTGCATGATAAGGGCCAGGTCTACCGGCAGGAGGCGCCGACGCTCTGGTGCCCGGAGTGCGGTACCGCCGTCGCCCAGGCTGACGTCGACGACAAGGATGGCGTGCCCTCGCTGTTCTCGACCCTACGCTTCACCCTGGACGATGGCCGGCCGTTGCTGATTGCCACGACGCGGCCGGAATTGCTGGCCGCCTGCGTCGCCGTCTTCGTCCATCCCGGCGATGATCGCTACCGCTCCTTTGTCGGACGCACCGCCAGAGTGCCCCTGTTCGACCTCGCCGTGCCGGTTCTGGCGGATGACAAGGTGGAGAAAGACAAGGGCACAGGCGCGGTGATGTGCTGTACCTTTGGCGATGTCACCGATGTCTACTGGTGGCGCACCCATCATCTGCCCTTGCGTATCGCCTTAACCCGTGACGGCCGGTTGAATGACCTCGGTGGGCCGTACGCGGGGCTGCGGGTGAAGCAGGCGCGGACGCGCATCCTTGAGGATCTTCAGGCGGCCGGCGCCGTCGTCGAGCAGCGCCAGATTGAGCACACCGTCGGCGTCCACGAGCGTTGCGGCACGGAGATTGAGTATCTGGTCGCCGGCCAGTGGTTCGTGCGCATTCTGGAGCACAAGGAGCGCCTGCTGGACGCCGGCCGACGCATCCACTGGCACCCGGAACACATGCGCACCCGTTACGAAAGCTGGATCGCCGGTCTCAATTGGGATTGGAACATCTCACGCCAGCGCTACTACGGCGTACCGTTCCCGGTGTGGTATTGCCGGAAGTGCGGCGAACCGGTGCTGGCCACGTGTGACCAGTTGCCGGTTGATCCGCAGGTCACCGCGCCGCCCATCGATCGGTGTACTCACTGTGGGAGTGCCGACTTCGTCCCCGAGGCCGACGTGATGGATACCTGGGCCACGTCGTCCGTGTCACCGCAGATTTGCGCGACGCTTCTGGAGCCATTTGGCCTGCCGGCGGAAGAATTTGGCCGGCGCTACCGTCCCATGACGCTTCGGCCGAATGCCCACGACATCATCCGCACCTGGAATTTCTACACGATCGTGCGCAGCCTATCCGCCACCGGCGACATTCCCTGGACCGACGTGCTCATCAGTGGTCACGCGGTGGACGAGTTCGGCAAGAAGATCTCGAAGAGCAAGCTCAAAGCCGCCGAGGATCCAACTGCTCTTTTGGAAACGAGTTCGGCTGACGCGGTGCGCTACTGGGCGACCAGCGTCGGCACCGGCGGTGACACCATGTTCAAGGACGAGATGGTGAAGATGGGCAACCGGCTTGTCACCAAGCTCTGGAATGCCGCACGTCTGGTGCTGCCGCACCTGGAAGGGTACCAACCTTCGGCGGCGTTGCCGGAAGGCCTCAACGCCACCGATCGCTGGCTCCTGGCCGCCCTGAACGACACCGCCCGCCGCAGTAGTGCGGCAATGGCGGACTACGAATATCGCGCCGCCAAGGACGAGACGGAGCGCTTTTTCTGGGCCGACCTCTGCGATAACTACCTGGAACTGGTCAAGTTCCGGCTGTATGGTGAAGTGGCAGGGAGCAGCGAGGCTGGGCGAGAGGCCGCGCGCTACGTGCTGCACCACGCCCTACTTGCCGTCCTGAAGCTGCTGGCGCCGTTTCTGCCCTTCGTCACCGACGAACTGTTTAGCGCGGCCTTTGTCGGGCAAGAACCCGGAGTATCGTCCATCCACCGCTCCAGCTGGCCGGAGCCGGAGCCGCGCTGGCAGGGCGAGGAGGCCATGTCCAACGGACGTCTCCTGCTCAACGCAGTGGAATCCGTGCGTCGCTACAAGTCCGAGCGCCATCTCAGCATGGCTACAGAGTTGGATGCCATCACGATCACATGCCCCGGTAATGCGGTGGCGGCCTTGCAGGGAGCGGAGCTAGACCTCAAATCGGTCACACGGGCGCGGCAGATTCATATTGCCGCCGGCAAGCCGGATGACAACGAGCTTTATGTGACCGTGCAAGGTCTCTAAACGGCACGTTGGCTACGGATTCTTGAGGATGTAGTGTCCCCCGATGCGCCGCCAGACAATGTGTAACTCGTCTGTTCGCTCGGGTGGGCCGTAGGAGAAGGTAGCCCGCCCATCGCCGGCCCACGTAATCTCGAAGACGCCCGGATGGCCCTGAACTGACTTGACGCGAAGACCGGCACGGAATCCCGAACCGGTCCTGAGGTCTTCAACCATCTCGTCAATCGCGGCTGAAAAGAGGGCTCTCTCGGCTGAAGTAAGCTTTGCCCACTCGCGCAGAAACCGCGTCAACTCCTCATGTGTGGGCAACTACGGATCCCCGGCGTGACCGCGCTATTCGTCTTCCCTCTGCAATCTGGGCCTCCGTAGTGCCCAGATGCCTGAACCAATCCTCTGTCTCGTAGTTGCCGCGCTCGCCGTCGCAACTGCGAAGGTTCTCGACCCATTGCGCCATGAGCGCCGCCGGCGTTTGCTCCTGAATTCGTGCCGCCTGTTCGATCATCGCATACTGGTCGTCGGTCAACTCGATGGTCTTGCTCATGCTAGTCTTTACAATCCTTCCTTTTGGTGCGAGATAACCCAATATCTCTCTCATTGCGCAACTGACGTCGCATCAAGATGCATCGGCAATCGACTCGGCTTCTTGGCGAACCTCTTGTTTGATCTGGCCAATTTCCTCGTCGGTCATCCCGAGATGACGGAACCAGCCGTCTGTGTCGTAGTATGGGGGCGAGTGTTCCGGGTCGCACAGTTCCTCGGCTATCTCCGCTATGAGCAGGGCCGGGCTCTGACCGCGTGCTGCTGCGGCGGACGTAATGACGGCATACTGCTCGTCTGTTAGGTCAATCGTCTTGCTCATGGTGATCCACTCCCCTGTGCTGAAGCGGTTGACCTGACCGGCTTCCTCTAGCATAGCTGATGTCGTGTCCACGAGTATCGTCACGCTGCGTCCTCAACCGGTGGTGATGGTGACCATGCTGGCGCTGCTGGAAACTTCGATGTCGTAGCGCTGGGCAGTCGCTTCGTAGCCCGGGCTTTGCTGCCGCACGTCCTTGGCCACATTGAAGGTCTGATCGTCGAAAACAAATGTGGAGACCCAGCCCTTGATGTGGACTCGGGCGGCGACGCCTGACGGGCGTCGAACGTCGATCGTAGACGCTCCGCCGCTGATCCAGATGGGAACCACAACGGAAGGCGCGGGGAGTTCCAGGCGGATCATGCTCATTCCTCCCTTGACCTCCAGCCCGGCAAGATCAAGACCGCCCAGTTCGGCGGTGATCTCCGCTGCTCCGCCCTGGATCAGGATCCGCCACGGGATGGCGACGCTGAGCGTGACCTCCGCCGCGCGTTGCTTCCCACCGAGCCCCCACAGACGTCGTGGGTAGCGGATGGTGACCACGCCACCATTAGCCTGGACGTCCGGCAGCGGCCCCTCGAAGCGGGCTTGATAGAGGTCGGCCATGGCGTCGTCCGCGCGCAACGTCAGGCGGGAGATTCCAGAGGAGACGACGAGCCGGCCGCTCTCCAAGTCACCGAGCGGAGCGGAGAAGATCCCCCCCTCGTCCGATGGCCCCTCGCGCAACCGGACAATTTCCTTCCTGGACATTGCGTTGCTGCGTTTGAGAAACGCCAGGAGGAAGGCGATCTGCTCATCGTCGTAGGGCGACGCCATTTGATCCCATGCCTTCCCAAGGGACGCGAAAACGGAGCTGATCTCCTGCCTCTTGTCCTTGCCTGGGGCGAGCCGGACGATGACCCGGCGACCGTCGTTGGGATCGCGCTCCCGGCGCACGAGCCCCGCCTCCTCCAACCGGTTGAGCATCCCGGTGATCGCCCCGGTTGTGAGCCCCGTGAGATCGGCGAGCTGACCGGCGGTTGTTGGACCGGTGGTATCGAGGATATCTATGACCTGCATGTCCGTGACGGTCATCCCAATCCGCGCCGCCGCCGCCCGGAAGAAGGAAGCGCCGAGTCCATTGAACTGGCGGAGCTCCCGCGCGAGTTCTCCTAGCACCGCGGCGCGTT
>JBPCLN010000039.1:0-6720 GCA_051003235.1 Chloroflexota bacterium
TCGGCAGCTTTGGCAGCCAGCAGCAACGCCGCTTCCGGCCGCAACATGAGGTTCAGGGCGGGCACGCGCCGCAAGAGCGCGCTCGCCTGGGCAGGCTGACCGGCCGCCTCGGCCAGCATCGCCGACCGGCAGAGCGCGTCGTAGCGATGCAAGGGACGCCCGAGCCAAGCACGGTCCCCCGCCGGCACTGCCACGTCCGGCATCTCCTCCACCAGGCGGTGGAGTGGGAAGCGCCAGAGCCCGAACGGCAGGCCGCGTTTGATGGCCAGCCTGCCAAGGTTGGCGCCGTCCGCCTGGATATCGAGGAAGAGCGACCGCGTGCCCGCCAGCACGCCCGCCACCAGGACGACTACCAGGACGCCGGCGGCCCAACACGCCGCCCGCTCGAGGGGCGGCGCCAGCAGCGCTGCGACCAGGCCGAAGGCCCCGGCGCCGATCTGCAGCACCCAGAACGCGGCCACCACCTGCAACGGCTTCAGCCCGATCAGGTTGAGGTGATGATGGAGCGGCGTGGCAAGAAAGGGCAGCGGAAACTCCGTGTGCGGCACAAAGGTCGGCGCCCCTTGATAGCGCTGGAGCCGCAATCCCCGCCGGTAAAGCGGCGTCAGCAGTCCCGTCTGGAGGAAGACGGTGCCGCCTTCCAGCACGAAACCGGCCGCCAGCAGCGGCAACAAGGCAATAGCGCCGACGGAAATGGCAAGACCGGCGACCACCGCCCCCGCCAGCAGCGCGCCTGAGTCACCTATGTAGCCGCGGGCCTGCCGCCGCACGCGGCCGGTACGGGTCCAATTGGATGGCGCGTTCATCAGCAACGCTCCCAGCGCCATGCCGGTGGCGGCACCAGCGCCGATACCGAGGGCATGATCGCCCCAGACGACGCCAAGGAGCGTGAAGCCGAGGCAGGGTAACACCGTCAGGCCGCTCGTCAAGCCATCGACGCCATCGGAGAATCCCGCCGAGAGCACCAAATAGAGCAGGGCGACCAGGACAACGAGGGCGGAACCGAGCTGCTGCCAGAAGCCAACCGATCCGGCAAAGCCGAGACGCACGTAGGCGATGGCGGCGGCAATGGCGATAGCGGCATGGGCGAGCAGACGAACCCGCTCTCCGAGACCCATGCCGCGCGCTTTCCGCAGGTCGTCCAGCCAACCGAGCAGCCACTCCGCCCAGCACAGCGCCAGGACGTAGCCGAGACGAGACCGGTCGGCCGGCCAGCGGACGGCGGCCACGGCCAGGACCACCGTGAGGCCGATCAACATGGCGGGGCCGACCACGCAGGGAAGGCGCGACGAACTGGCCGCCGCGGCCGACACCGTATCGCGGCGGTACTCCCCCGTCTTCTGCTCGCGGGAGCGAAAGTTGGGAAATAGCCGTAAGCCGGCGGCGCTAGCCGCCACGGTCAGGAGCGCCACGCAAACGGCGGCAACCGTTGCCGTCGCCAGGAGGCCGCTATGCGCCATGCCGAACCATCACCGCGGCCGTCAGCGGGAGTTGCCGTCCCCGATATTGGACGCGTCGGGCCCGGCGGAACCCGGGGGCAACCAGGTGAGATGCCGGAGCCCGTGCTCCGTCACGCGTTCATTCTGGAATTCCAGGATTAAGCCGAATACCTGCAAGAGCAGCCGTTTCCCCACCGGTTCATGGCCCATGTTGAGGTCATGCCGAATGTTGAAGTCGATACACCAGCATTCGCGTTCGGTGAGGGCGAGCGGCAAGGTTGGCGTCTTACAGCCGGCCTCGAACTCCTTAAGCAGGCTGAAGACCTTCACGAGCAGCCCTTTGCCGACGCCGGGGGGGCCGTCGTCATCCTTCCAGGTGTGTCGAACCAGATAGTCGACCGCCCAGCAATCCGCTTCGCTGAGGTGAACGACTTTCGTTAGTTCCACGTCCGACCCGTCCTCTCAGCCTGTTATAGTCGTTCAAAACGCGCGACATCCAACACAAAGACGGTGGCCGCCCCCGTCTGGACCGGCTCGGCGGTCGGCGTGACGGTGCGTGGGCGGCAGATATCTTGAACGATCCGCACGACATCCGCCACCTGCTCCGCCTCCACGCCGACCAGCAATGTGGCATTGCCGCGGCGAAGGAAGCCCCCGGCGGTATCAAGTCGGGTTGACCGGTAGTCCGCTTGCCGCAAGGCCTCGGTGAGCGCCGCGGCGTCATCCTGCTGCGCGACGACCGTCACCAGCTTCATCCTGTGCCTTTCTACCCGTTACCTTGCCGGAGTGTAGCATCCGCATATCGGCCTGGTTCTGGTTCCGTCCACTCGCACCGTCGGGTCAAAAGCGCCGCGTCCCGCCGCCGCGCCCGCCGCTGAAACGCCGCCACCAGTTCGTCAACCCAAGGTCCGGCCGCCGCGTCGGGTATTCGAGGACGTTACCGCGCCACATCTTCGGTGATTGCGGTCCGGCGAAGGCCCGAATGACGCTGATGCATACCGCAAAGATCACGAGCACTGCCGCCAGCCAGGCGAGCAGGCTCGCTCCTCCCGCCCCCAGCGCGGGCCCGCCGAAGCGAGCCAGGACGGTCAGGAGGGCAGCCATAATGTAGGCGTCGCGTGCCCACCACTCGTGCAGCGTGATCGGCGCACGGCGGGGCGTCTGGCGGTGCGGCGCCCGATTGCGGGGGGCCGGCCCATCGCCGAGAAAACTCGGCATCTTGTCAAGGAGGGAGCGAATCTCCCGCTCGTATTTCGGCGTTGGCATGCGCACATCCCGGTCGCGATATAGGGTTCGCCTGCACCACTAGTATACGGCGCACGAGTCACGCTTGCACAATTCGCGCTCCATCCATGGTAAGCCGGGTGGCAATGGCATGAGTGGGGATCGCGTACACTGGTGCATGGAGCAGAGGGATCCGGCGGTGAGCGCGCACGAGGCGCCGCAGACACCCAGCGGCAGCGATGGGCGGACGCGGGAACTCGAGATCCTTGCGGCCATCGCCACCGGGCTCAACAGCGCCGCAGACGTCCAGCAGGCGCTGACGCAGACGCTGGCTCTCGTCGCGGAATTGCTCGATCTGCGCACCGGCTGGGTCTGGCTGCTCGATCCGGGCTCGCAGCAATTCTATAGCGCCACCGCTCAGAACCTGCCGCCGTACTTGCGGGAGCCGCTCCACATGACCGGCACGCCTTGCTGGTGCCTCCAGAGCTTTCGCCAGGGGCAACTCACGGCGTCCAACGTCCAGGTGCTGGAATGCAGCCGCCTACGCGCCGCGGTGGGGAGCGACGCGGCCAATGCCACAGCTGGGTTACGCTATCACGCCAGCATCCCGCTGTATTTCCAGGACCACCCGCTCGGCATCATGAATGTCGCCGCCCCCCAGTGGCGGAAGTTGACACCCCAGGAGTTGCGCCTGCTCTCGATCATCGCCGCCCACCTCGGCGTCGCCATTGACCGCGCTCGTCTGGCCGAAGGGGGCGCGCAACTGGCCCGAGCGGAGGAGCGCGCCCACCTGGCGCGCGAGATCCACGACACGCTGGCGCAAGGGCTAGCCGCCATCACGCTGCAATTGGAGGGGGCGCTGCGTCACCTGGAACACGACCCGACCGGCACACGCCAGCGCATCCAGCGGGCACTGGAGGTGACGCGGGAAAGCCTGGAGGAGGCGCGCCGTTCCGTCGGCAACCTGCGCGCCACGATGCCCTCCGGCATGCCGCTGCCCGGCGCGCTGCAGGCGCTCTGCCGCGCCTTCACCGCCGAAACCGGAGTCCGTGTGGCCGTGCGCGTGACGGGCGAAGGGACGCTCCCGCCGCCCCTGGAGATCGAACTGTATCGGATTGGGCAGGAAGCGCTGGCCAACGTGCGCCGCCACGCCAATGCCCGCGAGGCGATAGTCAGCCTGATACTGCGACCAACCTCCGTCACTTTCACCGTTCGCGACGACGGCCAGGGTTTCGATCCTCAGACCATCCGGCCGAACCGGCATGGCATCCTTGGCATGCGAGAACGCGCTAGATTGCTCGGCGGCCGCCTACGCGTCTCCGACCGGCCGGGTCGCGGGACGACGGTGACCGCGCTGATACCGTTGCCGGATGCAATAGGGAGCAAGGGATGGACAGGTCAGGCCGATGATCCGCCTGCTGGTGGTTGACGATCATCCCGTCGTCCGGGAGGGCCTGGTCGCTCTGCTGCAAGATGAGCCCGACTTCGAGGTTGTCGACGCCGCCGGGTCGGCGGAGGTCGCCCTGCGTCTGGTGGAGCAACTGCATCCCGATGTGGTGCTCCTGGACCTCGAACTCCCCGGTATCGACGGCGTCACGGCTATACCGCATGTAACCGCCCTCGCGCCGGAGACGCGCGTCGTCGTTTTCAGCGCGTACGACAGTAGCGAGCGCGTACTGGGTGCGATCAAAGCCGGCGCCAAAGGATATCTGCTCAAGGGGGCGACCGGCGACGAACTGGTGCAGGCAATCCGGACGGTGTATGCCGGTGGTACGGCCCTGCAACCGCGCATCGCCGAAATCCTGATTACGGCGGTACGTGGGCCGCACCAGTCCGGTCCCGCCCTCAGCCGGCGCGAGCAAGAGGTGCTGCAGTTGCTGGCGCAGGGGCTCGCCAATAAGCAGATCGCTCGGGCGCTGACCATCAGCGAGCGCACCGTCAAATTTCACGTCACCTCCATCTTCAACAAGCTGGGTGCCGACAACCGCGCTCAGGCCGTGGCGCTCGCGGCCCAACGCCATCTGCTATAGCACGGCGCGCGGCTGACCGTGATACCCTGCTCAGCACTCCCCGCCTGCCCAGCCGTCGGCCGGCAGCGCTGTCCATCAGAGGTCGACGATCGCGCCGTCCTCGGCCAGTTGCACGTTGAAGATGTTTTCCTCCTTGTAAGGATGGGCACGCAAATATTCTTCGTTCAGTTCGACGCCCCAGCCGGGGCCGGGCGGCACCGTCATGTAGCCGTCCTGCACGACCTCCACCTGCGTCGTTAGAATCTGCTCCCGGCCGGGATTAAAGGCGACTTCCTGGATCAGGAAGTTCGGCACGACACTGTCGAGGTGGAGGCAGACGACGGTGGAGAGCGGCGACAGTGGGTTGTGCGGGGCGAGGGACACCATGAAAGCCTCGGCCATCGTGGCGATCTTGTAGGTCTCCAGGATGCCACCGACCGTGCAGATGTCCGGCTGCACCACGTCCACCGCCTGGCGCGTCAGCAGATCACGGAACGGATAGCGCGTGAACAGCCGCTCCCCCGTGGCGATGGGGAGACGCGACGCCCGCCGGATCTCCGCCATGGCTTCCGGATATTCCGGCAGGACCGGTTCCTCAAAGAACATGACGCCATACGGCTCGACCCGCTTCGCCATGTCCAGCGCAACGACCGGGCTCAGCCGGCTGTGCCCATCGACCGCAATGCCAAAGTCGTCACCGACCGCCTCGCGGACGGCCCGCACCTTCGCCTCCACCCGCCTGCCGTGAGCAACATCAATGCCCGGACCGCAGCCTTCAAACGGCGTAAATTTCAGCGCCCGCCAGCCCGTCGCCTTAAACGCGAGCGCCTGTTCCACGCACTGCTCGGGCGTCTGGCCGTGAATCCAGGCGTACACTTTCAGCTTGTGCCGGTACCGGCCGCCGAGCAGTTCGTACACCGGCACGTTCAGCGCTTTGCCCTTGATGTCCCAGAGGGCGTGCTCCACACCGGAGAGCGCGCCACAGAGGACAGGGCCGCCACGCCAGAAGGCGTGGCGATACATCAGGGACCACAACTTCTCGATCTCGAAGGGGTTAGCCCCGATCAGGTAACGGTGCAGTTCCTCGATCGCCCCGAACAGGGCGCGTTCCTTGCCCGAACAGGCCGCCTCCCCGATGCCGGTGATCCCGTCGTCCGTCGTAATCTTGACGTAGACGTAGATCCGCCGGCCGATGGTCGCCGGCAGCGTCTCGACTTTGGTAATGCGCATAACACCTACCCCTTGATACCCGACATGACAATGCCCTTGACGAACGAGCGTTGGGCGACGAAGAAGATGACCAGGCACGGGAGGAACACGAGCAGGCTGGCCGCCATGAGCAGTTGATCGCGCGGCTCCTGCGATTCGTTGGGCAGCGTCTGGAAATAGCGCAAGCCCAGCGCAATGGTGAAGTTCTTGGCGCTGTTCAGGAAGATCAGTGGCTCCTGGAACTCGTTCCAGTGCCCGAGGAAGGAGAAGATCGCCGCGGTCGCCAGCGCCGGCTTCGCCAGCGGCACGATCACCCGGAACAGGATCTGAAGCGAATTGGCACCGTCGATCTTGGCCGCCTCGTCCAGATCGCGCGGTAGCGTCAGGAAGAACTGGCGCAGCAGGAAGATGAAGAAGGCGCAGCCGCAGAAGAAGCTGGGCACGATCAGCGGCGCGAGCGTGTCGACCCAGCCGATGGCGTTGAACATCAGGAAGGTCGGGGTCATCGTCACCTCCTGCGGCAGCACGAGCGTGCTGAGCAGGAACAGGAAGAGCGGCTCGCGGCCGGGGAAGCGGAAGCGGGCGAAGCCGAAGGCCACCGCCGCCGCCGACAGCGTCTGCCCCAGCATGCCCAGGCCCGCCAGTTGCACCGAGTTCCAGATGAAGTTGCCGAAGGGCACCAACGTCCAGGCGCGCGCATAGTTGCCCCACTGCGGCACGGCCGGCAGCCACACCGGCGGGAAGATATAGACCTCGGCCGCCGTCTTGAGCGAACTGGACAGCGTCCAGAAGAAGGGGAACATGAAGACGACACCGAACAGGGTCATGAGCCCGTAGGT
>JBPCLN010000040.1:0-3193 GCA_051003235.1 Chloroflexota bacterium
ATGACCCAGATCGACTACGAGGAGACGGCGTTGCTCCAACTGCACTATCAGTCCGGCGCTGTCGCCAGCCTCTTCGAGAGCATCGCCTCCCCGGTTGGCTGCTTCCGCGGCCACATCATCGCCGAACACGGCACGCTGAGCTTCGACCACGGCGAAGGCACGCTCAGCTATCGGGTCAGTGGCGAGGAACACCAGACGGTGACGGAAGTGGTCGGGGCAAAGGATGGCGAAAATGGCTACCTGCGGGAGTTGCGCAGCTTCACGGAGTGGGTGCTCTACGACCGGACGCCGTTGCTGACCGCCCAGGAGGGCCGGGCCGCCATCGCTGTGGTGGAGGCAGCCTATGCCTCGACCCAGAGCGGGCAGTCGGTGGAGATCCTGACGGCATGAGCGACACTGCGCTTCCCGAAATCTACCTTAATACCTGGAACTTTCGCGGATACCCATTCGAACACGCCGTCCGCAAGGCCAAGGAATTCGGCTACGACGGCATTGAGATCTGGTCGGGGCACTACCAGGTCGAGACCGTGGAGACGACGCTGGCGGCGGCCCAGCGCCTTGGCCGCGACCTCGGGATCACCGTGCCCGGGCTCAATCTCAGCGGCAATGTCATCGACGCCGACAGCGCGATCCGCACTGCCCGCGTGCGACGAATTGCCGAGATCATCGCCCGCTGTCCGGACTTCGGCATCCGCATCGTCAACGGCTATGCCGGCAGCATCATCGTCGACCGCAACGACTGGGGCAAGAACGGCTCGGTCGCCGCCTCGGCTGAACACTACTACCGCACGACCGAGGCCTACCAAACCCTGGGCGCCGCCGCCCAGCGCGCAGGGGTGCTGCTGACGTTGGATGTCCACATGAACACCATCCACGACACGGCCGCCAGCACGGCCCGCCTGCTCGACCGCATTGCATCGCCGGCCGTGCGCGCCAATTTCGACGCCGGCAATATGTACGGCACTTCGAGCGCCGAGCAGGCGGCGGACGCGATCGCCATCCTCGGGTCGCGCATCGCCTACGTCCATTGCAAGAATGCCCGCCGCGACCCCGGCCGGCCCGCCGGCATCGACTACCACTACGACCTGCCCGGCGGCGACCTGGACTACTACGCCATCACGCGGGCGCTCCAGCAGAGCGGCTTTCGCGGCCCCTACGCCATCGAATACTCCGGCGCCGGCGACCGGGCGGTGGTGACGCGCAACGACCTGCACTACCTCCGCGAGATCCTGGCGGAAGTCGCCGCCGAAGCGCCGGAGCAGCCCCCAAGCGAGCAGCAGGCAACGCAACAGGAGCCGCTGTAGCTGCCTGCCCGGCAAGCGGAGCGCCGCCGTAGGCTCGCTCGTTTGCGCAGGGCAGCTAGTACGACAACGAAACATGGGGTGGCGGGGTAGTCGAGGGGCGGTAGAGCGAGGACGGAGGAGCCATGGCGGCCGAGACATGGGAGGTTCGCGACCTCTCGGGGAATCGCCCGCGCCGCGGTTGCTCACAACGACCGAGGTGGCGGCGCTGGCGGAGGAGTTGGCGGCCTACCATGCTCACTCTGCGCCCTTCTTCGCGCGGAGCGAGCAGCGCGCTTGGGTCGAAGTCTACCGGCGCGGTCTGCTCATTGCCGATATCCCGCGCAAGAATCACCCACGGCGGTGGGTACCCGAGCGATGGCGCTGCGTCTGTTGGGCGCTAGCGCCGGGGCCGAGGCGCGCGTGCGAGCGTTGCAGCAGTTTGTCGGCGAGGGGGGCTGGGATGATGACGCGATCCTGGCCGAACACCGGCGACTGGTGGACGAGCGTTTAGGCGAAGCGGACGGCGTGCTGATCGTGGACGGGAGCGACATCCCGAAGCACGGCCACCACTCAGCCGGGGCAGCCCGACAATGGTGCGGGTCCACCGGCAAGACGGACCTCTGCCAGGCCGGCGTCTTCCTGGGCTATGCCAGCCGCAAGGGCTATACCCTCCTGGACCGGCGGCTGTACCTCCCCAAGGAGTGGTTCGACGCGGACCACCGGGAGCGCTGGGTCGCCTGTCGCATCCCAGAGGACACCGCGCTCGCCAGCAAGGCGAAACTCGCCGGCCGGATGGTGGACGCGGCGATAGTCGGCGGGCTGCGGGCGGGTTGGCTCACCTGCGACGAATGGTACGGGCGGGAGAGCGCCTTCCTGGATCAGGTCGCGGCCACTGGTCTCGTCTACCTCGCGGAAGTGGGCAAGAATACCAGGCTCTGGCCGCTGCTTGAGCCGGCGGATGGCGCCGCGCGAGCGCGCCCGCAGACCTGGACGCCGCCGCGCAACGCCTCCGGCAAGGGGCGCACGCCAGTTCGCGTCCGCTTGCATCCCGACAGCCCAGCTCCGCTCCGCGTCGACGTCCTCGCGGCCCAGCTTCCCGCCGACCAGTGGCGCCGCTACCGCGTGTTGGAAGGATCCCGCGGCCCGCTGGTGGCGGACTTCGCGGCAGTGCGGGCGGTGGCGGTGCGCGACGGGCTGCCCGGCCCGGAGGTTTCGATCGTGCTGCGCCGTCCCTTGTCGGAACCGGGCGAGGAACCGGATCTCAAGTCCTTCCTGTCCAACGCTCCGGCCGACACGCCGCTCGCAACGTTGGTCCCCGTGAGCGGGATGCGGTGGCCGATCGAGTCCTGCTTCGAAGAGGGCAAAGGAGAAGTCGGCCTCGCTCAGTACGAGCTGCGCTTCTGGCGGGGCCGGCGCCACCATATGACCATGGTCATCCTCGCTCACCATTTCCTGGTTCGGCTCCGCCAGCAGTTGGACCAGAGAGGGGGGGACCAACAGCAAGCGACCGTACCGATCGTAGATCCCGTCGTCTGCCTCGACGCGTTGCCAGCGCTGATGCTTCCCCAGGCGCTGCCGCCCCGGTCACCTCGCGTCCCGACGCTCCCCCAGGGTGCGCTGGCTCCTCCGCGCTGCCTTGCCCTTACCCGTGCTCAATGTGGCCATGGCCCTGGCGCTGGGCGTAGGCGACCAGCGCCACAACCTCGCCGCTTATCGCTCCCACCGCAAACACACCCTCCAACGCCTCGCGGCGCAAGGACCGTAGGGCATGTCTCGTTGTCGTACTAAACTGAAGCCACGATGGAATGCGCAGAGTGGACGGGGTACGCTCTTCGCGTTGCTGGTGCAAAGGGAGGAGCGAGCGTGAATGAGTTGCAGGCGGACTTCGCCCGCTGGGAGCTGGACGGGCG
>JBPCLN010000041.1:0-3576 GCA_051003235.1 Chloroflexota bacterium
AGCCGAAGCGGCACTTCGTTAAGCCGCTCCAACTGTCGGACCGCATCTACCTGGACCGCGAACGCTGCATCATGTGTTACCGCTGCGTCCGCTTCCACTCCGACATTGCCCAGGACAACGCGCTCGGCGTGATTCACCGCGGCGTCGAGTCGGAGATCGGCGTGGCGCCCGGCCACACGCTGGATTCGCCCTTCCAGGGCAACATCACGGAAATCTGCCCGGTCGGCGCCCTCACCAGCAGTCAGTATCGCTTCACGGCGCGACCGTGGGATATCCAGAACGTGCCGACCATCTGCCCGCACTGCGCCGTCGGCTGCAACACCTCCCTCACGATCCGCGAAGGTGCGATTAAGCGCGTGCTCTCCCGGCGCAACGATCCGGTCGATGATGGCTGGCTCTGCGACAAGGGGCGCTACACCTTCAACTACGTCAACCAGCCCGAGCGCCTCACCACGCCGCTGATCCGGCAGGGCGACCGGTTCGTCGCCGCCACCTGGCGGGAGGCGTTGAGCCTGATTGCGAAGCGCTTCGCGGAGATCAAAGCCGAACGTGGCGCCGACGCCATCGGCGGCCTCTGTGCTCCCACGCAGACCAACGAAGAGGCGTATCTGTTCCAGAAGTTTATGCGTTCGGTCGTCGGCACGAACAACGTCGACTCTCGCCGCGTCGACCAGGGCGATAGCGATGCTGCGCTGCAACAGGTCTTCGGCTACCGGGCGGCGATGGGATCAATCGCGGGCCTAGAACAGGCGAAGACGATCTTGCTGATCGGCGCCAACCCGCTTTTGGAGCAGCCGGTGCTGGACCTGCGCATCCGCAAGGCGGTCGTGCAGGGGTCGGCGCTGATCACGGTGAGTGAACAAACGCAGCGGTTGGACGAAATTGCCCAGCACGCGCTTCGTGTCAAAGCGGGCAGCGAAGGGGCGCTGGTCAATGGCCTCCTCCATGCGCTGATTGCTGCCGGTAAGGTAGCGCCGGAGGCGGAGCAGCGCTTCCCAGGGCTGGCGGCGCAAGTGGAGCAGTGGGTGGCGCAGGCAACCCCAGCGGCCGTGACGCAGCAAACCGGCATTGCCGAGCAACTGATTACGGCCGTTGCCACGCAGTTGGTCGAAGGCGGCCCGGCAGCGATTTGCTACAGCGAGTCCTGGGCCGATGGCGCGGCCGGCGCTGGGGCCGTGTTGCCACTGGCCTATTTGGCTATATTGAGCGGTAATGTCGGCAAGGCCGGGGCGGCACTCAACCGGCTGCCATTGCACGCGAACTCCCAGGGGACGATCGATATGGGGGTACTGCCGCACGTGCTGCCGGGACATAAGGATGTGTCCAATGCCGCGGCGCGGCAGGCCATTGGGGCCGGTTGGGGCGCGGAGCTTCCATCTACGCCGGGGCGAGGCACGCGGGAGATGCTGACGGCAGCCCAGAGCGGTGACTTACAGGCGCTGTTTGTGTCCGGGCAGGACCCGGCCACCTGGGGGCAGGAGGCGCGCGACGCGCTGGCCGGCTTGCCTTTCCTGGTGGTGCAGGATCTGTTCCTGACGGAGACGGCCAAGGGAGCCGACGTCGTGCTGCCCGCCGCGTCCTACGCCGAACAGGATGGGACCTTTACCAGTCTGGAGCGGCGCATCCAGCGCATTCGCCCGGCGGCAACAGTGCGGGGTGATATCCTAGCGGGCTGGCAGGTGGTGAGCGACCTGGCCAACCGGCTGGGCGGGCGTTTCTACTACGGCAGCGCGGCGGAAGTGATGGTGGAGATTGCGGCGACCGTGCCGATCTACGCCGGAATCACCTACGGCCGGGTGGGCGCCAAGGGCCTCCAGTGGCCGGTACCGGATCGCAAACACGCCGGAACTCCCTTCCTGTACGTGGAGGAGCACGCCGCGGAACCGGAAGCGGTAGCCGTGGGCGCCGTGAACAAGGAGTCATAGTGGAGACGCTGGTCAACGGCGCGGGCTTCCTGACGCCATCGTTTGTCGTGGGCGCCGTCCTCGGTGAGTCGACTGTCGATACGTTTGTGGTGGTGGAAGCGATCATCTACGCCGCCGTCCTGGCGCTTGTCCTGGTCACCGGCTTCGCCTACTCCACCTTGCTGGAGCGCAAGCTGATCGGTCGCTTTCAAGATCGCTACGGTCCGAACCGCGTCGGTCCATTCGGGCTCATGCAGCCGGCCGCCGACGGCGTCAAGCTGTTCTTCAAAGAGGATGTCGTCCCGGCGACAGTTGATCGCCCAATGTACTTCCTGGCGCCGTTCATTGTGGTGGTGACGGCCTTGCTCGCCTTTGCCGTCATTCCCATCGGGCCTACCTTCAATATCGGTGGCCATCCGGTCGAACTGGCACTGATGGACGTCAATGTCGGCATCCTCTTCACGCTGGCGATTACGTCGATCACGGTCTACGGCATCGTGCTGGCCGGCTGGTCTTCCAATAACAAGTATTCCTTGCTGGGCGGGGTCCGTTCGGCGGCGCAGATGATCAGTTACGAACTGGCTCTCGGCCTGGGCCTGGTCGGAGTGCTCTTGATTACCGGGTCGCTCAGTTTGCAGGATATCGTCAACCAGCAGGACAAGATCTGGACCCTCAACTGCTTCCGAACGCCAATTGGCTTCTTCGTCTACCTGATGGCGGGCATCGCCGAAACTAACCGGGCACCGTTCGATCTAGCGGAGGCGGAAGGGGAGTTGGGCGCAGGGTATCACACGGAGTACGTCGGCATGCGCTTCGGCATGTTCTTTCTCGCCGAGTATATCAACATGATCACGGTGAGTGCGATTGCCACGACCTTCTTCCTGGGTGGCTGGCAAGGGCCGTGGGTCGGCACGATTCCGATTCTCGGCGTGCTCTGGTTCATCTTGAAGGTATTCCTCTTCATGTGCGGCTACATGTGGCTGCGGGCGACCCTTCCCCGTATGCGTTACGACCGCTTGATGCGCCTGGGCTGGCTGGTGCTGTTGCCGCTGGGCATATTGAACGTGCTCTGGGCATCGTTCTTCTACGCCCTGTTTCAGACGTTTGGATGGGTATAATCGCGGCATCAGATCGCGGCGGCGCGGAAAGGCAAGGTCAAGGTGGCTCAGGAGTCGAGCGGAGTCGGCGCCGTCTGGGGAGATATTCGCGCTTTCGGCACGGGCTTCAAGACGACGTTCAAGCGCTTATTGAAGAAGCCGTTGACGGTCCAGTATCCCGAGCAGCGCATGCCAATGGCGCGCCGTTTTCGCGGTTTGCACAAGTTGCTGCGCTATCCGGATGGTCAGGAGAAGTGCATCGGCTGTTCGCTCTGCGCCGCCAACTGCCCGGCGAAGGCCATTCGTGTGGTGGCGGCGGAAAATACAGAGACCGAGCGCTATTCCCCGGGCGAGCGCTATGCCAAGATTTACGAGATCAACATGATTCGCTGTATCTTCTGTGGGTACTGCGAAGAAGCCTGCCCAACCGGTGCAATTGTGCTCGGCCAGCAATACGAGATTGCTGATTACCATCGGGATGACTTCATCTATACGAAGGAACGCCTGCTGGTGCCCTTCGCCGGGAAGCCGGCTGACGACCGGCCGCACTACCGGCAGGGCTGGACCGACCAGGA
>JBPCLN010000042.1:0-3394 GCA_051003235.1 Chloroflexota bacterium
CGGAGGCAGTCCGAACCTTCGCCGGCGCCTTCCAACAGGCATGCTCCTGCCTCACCGTCGCTCGCTTTAATGCCGAGGGCTATCGGCCAATCGACCTGCCCTACAGCGCCGAGCTTCAGGACGGCGAACCGGTCGTGATCGCAGGATCATCGCTGCGCTTACTGCCCGTCCTGCGCTAGCGAATGGTCCAAGCGGCGAACTCATCCGGTGCTTGGGTTGTCCAACTCACTGCCTACGGCTACGAGTTGCTCGACGACCAGGATCGCGAGCTCCTTGCTTACCAATGGCATCCCCAGGGGCGAAGCGCGGTGACCTGGCCGCATGTCCACCTGGGCCCAGCCACCGGCGACTTGTGGCGGCCCATGAGTCGAGCGCACCTTCCGACCGGCAGGATCGCTGTACAGGACGTGCTACGACTGGCCATCCGCGATTTCGGGGTACCGCCGCGGCGAGCGAATTGGGAGGCGGTGCTGGACCGGACACAACGAACGCTGGAAGACTGACGCCGCCTCGCTATATACCCGGCGGGAAGCGTCTGCCGTAGCCTTTCGGTCCTGTCCGCACTGACAAAAGCACAGCGCTACGTATGGTGAACGGCACAGCATACATACGATACTAGACAGTGAGCGGTGACATGGGACACCAGACAGTGGACAATGGTTACCCCTCGGTCGTGCGGCGCGCCGCCTCGGGGTGGCAGAGCGAACCGTCCGCCGCCGGATTGATGCCGGTGGATATCAGGCTCGTCGACAGGGACGGGAAGTGCTCGTCCTGATGCCGGACAGCGGACAGGGGACAAGCGCCGACACCAAACAGGACATCAGACCGCTACCCTTGACATCGGACACGTCCACCTTGAGGAGAGCAGACAGACGACAGAGGACACCGGACATACCAGGGACAGGCATTACGGCGACAGGTCCGGCACACGCTGTTCTTGAGCGTTTGCTTGATCTTGGTGAGGAGCGAGATACCCTCCGACAGGAGCGGGAGCGGGTGCGGCAGTCGGAATTGGCGGCGGCGATGGGCAGGAGCGGGCGCGCAACCTGGAGAGCCAGGTCGAGCAACTCCTGGCGCTGCCGGCGCACGAGGAGGAGCCGACGCTGGGGCGGCACTGGTGGCAGGTGTGGCGGCGGGAGTGATGCGGAAAGCAGCGTGACGCTGATCTCCGCTCGCCGCACCCGGCCAAACCAACCGGCCAGCCAGAACGTCCTGCCTGGCGTGACGGCAGGAACGGCAAAGGAGACGTGGGAGAGGCCCAGAGCCATGCGCCGCTGGACGTCGGCAGAGGCGGCGGAACGGCTCGGCTGCTCGGTGACGGGCCTGCTGGAGGCGACTCGTCCGGGCGGCTGCGGCCGGAAGGACGGCGGGCGCTGGCGGTGTAGCACGGCCGACCTGCGCGTCTACCGCCGGCGGCAAGGCTGGACGGCTCCTCAAGGGCCCCGCCGAAGCTCTGCCAGCCGGCTGACACGCGGCGAGCTGGCCGCCCTGGCGGGGCTGGACCGGCTGCTGGCCCAGGAGCGGGCCGTCGAGCAACGCTATGACCTACCCTTCCGGGCGCCGCAGCAAGTGGCGACGACGGTGCACATCTGCCAGCGCTGCGGAAGAGAGCTGCTCTTCCTGCTCTTCGCCGATGCGGCCAAGGAAAGGGCCGGACTGCTGGCCTATGGACGGCTGCTGGCCGAGCCGATCCGGCGGGCAAACCTGCCGGCCTACGCCCGGGCGCCGCTCCAACTCGTGCGGCCGGTGGAGGAAGGCACGTCGCTGCTAATGCGCGTCTGGCCGGAGCTCGGCGAGGTGCGCACGATCACGCCGCCGGACTTCGACCAGCTCCTGGCCGAGTTGAGCCAGGCCTATTGTGGCGGGGACGCCACTGGCGGCGGGACAGGACCGGCGACGAACCGCTCCACCCCTGCCGTCCTGCCAGGCTGAAGACGCCGGGGGTTTCCCACGGTGGGCGCGTTGCGCCGGGATTAGGGCGAGGGCGGTCCCGGCCTGCGGGCCAGTCGGGGCCGTGTGGTCGTGCGGGTGGTCGTGCTGGCCGGCGGCGTCGCGGCGAGCCACTCCAGGGCGCTCGGCGCCGCCGGCCAGGCGTCCCGCTGGTGGGGCACCAGGAGGCGAGCGGAGCGTGCCAGTGGCGATGCTGGCCGCTGGGGACGCCTTCCCCGGTCGGCAGGCGTGGCCCCGCGTATGCGAGGAGAGAGGGCGGTGGGCGGCCGGCTCCGCCGCCACGGGAAAGGGGAGAAGGCGATGCAGTACCGATCATTGGGGCGCACGGGCGTGCAGGTGAGCGCGCTGTGCCTAGGCACGATGACCTTCGGCGGCAAGACCGACCAGGCGGAGGCGACGCGGATGGTGGATCGCTTCCTGGAGGCCGGCGGCAACTTCGTGGATACGGCCAACGTCTATTCGCGCGGGGTCTCGGAGGAGCTGACCGGCAAGGCGCTGGCCAGCGGCAAGCGGGAGCGCGTCGTGCTCGCGACCAAGGTGCACGGCGCGATGGACGACCAGGACCGCAATGCCCAGGGTAATCACCGCTTCAACATTATGCGGGCCTGCGAGGCCTCGCTGCGCCGACTGGGCACGGACCACATCGACCTCTACCAGATCCACCGTCCGCAATCGAGCGTGCCAATCGACGAAACCCTGCGTGCCCTGGATGACCTTATCCGCGCCGGCAAAGTGCGGTACATCGGCACCAGCACCTACGCCGCCTGGCAACTGGTTGAGGCCCAATATGTAGCGAAAGAATTGGGCCTCAACCGCTTCGTATGTGAGCAGCCGCCCTACCACCTGCTGGACCGGCGGGTCGAACGGGAACTCCTCCCCTACTGCCGCACCTTCGGCGTTGGCGTGATCCCCTGGAGTCCACTCGCTGGGGGCAAACTGACCGGCAAATACCGGCGCGGCCAACCGGCGCCGGACGGGACGCGCGAACATCCCGAGCGCTTCAGCGAAGGAACGTGGCGGGTGCTGGAAGGGCTGACGACGCTCTGCGACGAGAAGGGCTGCACGATGACGGCGTTCGCCCTCGCCTGGCTCAACGCCCAGCCCGGCGTGACCAGCCCGATCATCGGCCCGAACAGCGTCGCCCAGCTCGACGAGAACCTGGCCGAGGGCGAGGTCGCGATCACGGATGAAGACAGGAAGCGTGTCGACGCGCTCATCCCGCCTGGCACCCACACGGAGGACTACTACCGCGCCGACTGGGGCCCCCACCCGCACCGGCTGTAGCCCCGGCGACGATCCCCGGCGCGCCGAATAACCGCTAAGTCCCAGTAGCAGCAATTCACGCCCTTCCCCCACGCCTGGCCATGTCTGCTCATCTCTGGGGTTCAGGCGTGGGACCAACGTCCGCTACACTCTTGCCGGTTGCAGATGAGCCGTGCGGGAA
>JBPCLN010000043.1:0-3572 GCA_051003235.1 Chloroflexota bacterium
TGGCTGCGGCGCGAGTTCTTCAAGCGGCACGTGCAGCAGTTCAAGCAGCGGCCGATCGCCTGGCACCTGGTGTCGCCGGAACGCACCTTCGAGGCGGTCGTGCTCTACCACAAGCTCAGTCGCGCCACGCTGGAGCGGTTGCGCACGGACTACGCCGGTGTGCTGATCGGGACGCTGCGGGCGGACTTGGAGCGGGCACGCGAGCGCAAGGCGATGGCCGACGTGAGCCGGTTGCAGGCGCAGATTGAGGATGTCGAGGAGTTCCGGGAGCGGCTGCAGAAGATCGAGCGCGGCGACGAGTTGAAGTACCGCATCCGCTGCCGCTGGAAGGGCGAGGAAGAGAGCGGCCGGCCGGGACCGTACAACCCGGACATTGACGATGGCGTGAAGGTGAATATCCGGCCTTTTCAGGAGGCTGGGCTGCTGGGGGTGAGGGAGGTGATTAAGAAATGGTAGAGGTCACACGCTTGGCTTCCCGGCCCACCCTCATAGGTCGAGAGGTTTCAGCCACCGGACACCTTGCCGGACCAAGAATGCTATGCCATTGACATGGTATCCCCATATTGGCATACTGAATCGGTGCTGATGTCACCAGAGGCGGTGTAATCCCTTGAAGCCAGTCATCTGGATGGGCGCGAGCCGAACGGTAACAGCAGATGATCGATCGCCAGAACCGCGAGGATATTCCTGTCACGGTTGGCAGCAACAATGTCTTCGCAGACATCGGGGTACCGAACCCAGAGGAAGCCCTGCTCAAGGCCCAGCTTGCCTTTCAGATCAACGATGTGATCCGGCAGCGCGGTTTCACCCAGGTGGAAGCCGCTGAGCGTCTCGGGATCGACCAGCCAAAGGTCTCGGCGATCCGTGCCGGGCGCTTGCGGGGATTCTCGGTGGACCGCCTCATTCGGTTCCTGACGTTGCTCGGCAACGACGTCGAGATCGTCGTTCAACGAGCGAACCAGGCACTTGGGGAGACGAGTGTGCGCGCTGTGGCGTAGGGCCATGTGCAGTCGACCTCAAGGCAGCCGGATGCGTTCCAGCGATTCGTCGTGACGGGATACACTGGTCTGGTCGTCAAGGTTGGTTAGGCTGGGCGAGTGACAGCGTCATGATGGCGATCGATGTCTTGCGATAGCGGAGTTCAGCTACCGCGTGGGCCAGTGTAAGCCGGAGGCCGTTCTGGTGGACGTGCGGGAGGTGATCGAGCAGTGGTAAGCCGGGACGCGGGCTTGTCCCCGCACGCTGTGGAAGGGCCGTCAACCGGGAGCACCGCGTCATCGCTCGGTGACGATCCGGTACTCAATGAAATAGTGCGCCGCCTAGTCGAAGCGCTGCACCCGGAGTACGTCTACCTCTTCGGCTCGCGAGCGCGTGGTGATGCGGCGGCAGACAGCGATTACGACCTGTTGCTCATTATTGACACGCCGCGGGACCGGATCTACCAACTGCGCACAGACGGGCACGGTGCAATGTTTGGTGTGGGAGCGTCCGTTGACATTCTCGTCATGACGCCCGAGTACTTTCGGGGGCGTCTCAACGTAGTCGCGTCATTGCCCGCAACCGTCCGGCGCGAAGGCAAACTGCTCTATGCTGCCTGAGGACCAGGCGGAAATTCGTGAGTGGCTCTACCGGGCGCACCTGGATGAGATCACTGCCGAGCAACTGCTTCGCGGAACTCCAACTATTCCGGAGACCGCTGTGTTCCACTGTCAGCAACTTGCCGAGAAGGCGCTGAAAGCCTATTTGGTGAGTCGGAAGATCCCTTTTCCCAAAACGCACGACCTCGGTCGACTTGTTGAAATTAGTGCCGGTGCAGACGCGGCATTCTTGGAACTTTTCGATATCGCTCGGACGCTGACGCCCTATGCAACAACGTTTCGTTACCCGACTGATGAGCCCGCGCCGGATGTCGAACTGGCGAAACAGCAGCTTGATAGGGCGAAGTATGTCCTGTCCTTTGTCCTCGACCGCCTGCCGCCCGACGTTCGCGCATGACACTGCTCGATATGCTGGCCACCGACCTGACTGCCTGGATGGCCGCCGCTGTCGATGGCGTGCCACGCCGCGTGTTGCTCTGGCTAGATCCGGAGGGGCAGTACCGGCGGCTGGTTGAGCCGTTGCGGACCCCGCTCGAGCGGTCCGGCTGCCGGTTACTCAATCTCTCGCCGTCGAATGGCATAGGGCAGCTTGATTTGAAGCTGGCGTTGCTGCGCCTGGAGGGCGATGCACGCGCCGTGGTCTACTTGCCTGGCTTCGGCACTGCGGCGCTGACGCCACGGGGGGAGGGCACGCCGCCGGAACTCTGGAGTGTGTACGACTATCGCTTCAAGGGTTGCCTCTGGGGCCAGGGCGACACCTGGCAACCAGGCGAGTTGATAGAGCCGCCCAGTCTGCTCTCCTGGTTGTGCCGCCACGGTATGGCGCTGGCCGACGAGGCCACCGGACAGGCTCTGTGTTTGGGTGGCAGGGATGCCTTGCTGCCGCAGTACGCGGAATTGCGGCGCGACGAGCCTATCGCCGGCTGGCCCAACCCGCTGCGGGCGGACGACGTGGCGACGGCCCTGGGCGGCGATCCCCGCGAGTCGTTGCGCCGCTTCCTGACGGCGCCTGAAGAGACGTTGCGGGCCTGGGGCGACCGTCAACGTTTGATTTTAGAGCGGGCAAGCGCCGCCTATGGCCTGGCCACGCCTGACCCTACGGTCGCGTCCACGGTGCTCGATGACGCTTTTCTTGTCCAACTCGCCCTCTGCGAAGCCTGGGAAGCGTTCGGCCGGATGACTTCCCCTATCTCTCTCGCTTGCCTACCGGTGTGGACCAGCGCCTGCGCTGCGCCGCCTTCCTGCGTGACGATGTGCTCAGCAACCGCGAATTACTCCCCCGCTATCACCGCCGCATGCGCCTGCTTGAGGGCGACCTGCCGCTCGCTGATTGGGCGGCGGCCCGTCCCGGCCAGCCCGTCGGCCTTCCGCTGCTGGCGCGGGAACGCTGGCGCCGCTATCTGGACCGCCTGAGTACCGCAATGGCGGGCGATGATTGGCAAGCGGCAGGGAAACTCCTGCTGAACTCGGAAGCTGAGATCGTGGCCGGCGCCGCGAACCCCTGGGATGGACCCGACGGCGAATCGCATTGGTGCGTCCTGCGCGACCTTCGCGCGCTGCTTGGAGACGGGCGTGCCGCTATCGCCGAAGCCTCGGCATTGACCACTGTGGCGGCCCTGGTGCAAGCCTACAGCGAACGCTGGTGGCGCCTCGATCAACTGCACGTAGGCGTGCGCGCTGCCTGCCGGCAGGCAAACGGCCTGGAGCAGGTCCGGCGGCTGACCGACCTTGCCTATTTCGACATCGTCAGTAAGATCAACGCCCGCTTCTGCGAGCTCATCGAGACCCAGCCGCAATGGCCGCCAGTTGGCTGTGCCGATGTAGCGAGCATCCGGGCCGCGCTCTGGCAGCCGGCGGGTCGGTCCGCCGTGGTCATCGTCGATGCCTGCCGCTGGGACCTGGCGCAATCGCTCAGGGAGCGGCTGGGCGAGAACTGCACCCTGACGCCGTTGCTCGCTACGCTCCCCACGGAGA
>JBPCLN010000044.1:0-28597 GCA_051003235.1 Chloroflexota bacterium
GATCAATGTCCGGCAGCATGCTCCCAGTGTAGGCTACTCCGACACCCAGTCACAAGCCCATCGCACCACCAGCCAGCGAACGCCTGCTGCTCCTCCACTCCTTTACCCCGCTTTTTTGAGGTGATACCCATCGACGTACCGTTACTTGTCGATTCCGGCGCCGATTGCACCGTCCTATCCCCGACCGATGCCGCTGCTCTCGGCGCCGAAGTGAAAATGTTCCCTCCTGGACCAATTACTGCTGGCGTTGGAGGTAAGAGGTATACCCGAGTAATTCGTGCAGTCCTTCTGCTTGGCGAAGCCTCCATTCCTATTCCTCTCGTCGTCTTCGAGGCAACCGAAGGCGCACCATCCATGCCGTCAATCCTCGGACGCGATGTCCTTTCTCGGTTTGCCCTGGTCATGGAAGAGCGTACGAATCGCGTCTTGCTTCTGGAACCGGAAGAGGCCGATCGGGTCAACTGGCCGTAACGCTACTCGCCGGATGGAGGATCGTGGTCGAACCAGACTTGATTCTTCATGACGGAGACCTTGTCATCGCCGCTTTTCCGGCCGGCTCGCCTGATCCGCTGGGGCGTTTGCAGGCGCTTCTGGGGGCGGGCGACGATTGGGCATGGGCGTAGCGCCAATGCCGCCCTCCAAAACCATACGGCACCCGCTTGGTATATACTGGTCTGTATCGCCTGTCTATCGCGTCGTCTGTTCCGCCCTGGCAGAGGAAAACGGGGGCATCGCCATCGGGCAGGCGGCGTACTGTGCAGCCAAAATGGAGGAGTCATGCGCGTTCAATCAGCCCAGCGTCTCAGTCGCCGAGCGGCCCTTGCCCGCGCCGGAACGTTAGCGTCCAGCGCCGCCGTTGTCCTCCTGGCCACCGCCTGCGGCGGCGCCACCGCCCCGGCAGTGAGCGCTATCAGCAGTGCGGCCGTCGCCGCTGCCTCCGTCGTTACCGGGTCCACGACCACCGGCACGGCGACGACTGTCGGCACGGTCGCATCGGCCGCCACGGCCAGCGTAGCCGCTACCACGGCCAGCAGCGCCGTCGCTGCCACGTCGTCAACGGCGGCCGCAGCCGTCACGGCGGCCGCCACCTCCACCGCCGCCGCCAACGCCCCGGCGGCTGGAACAACCACGATCGACTTCCTGGGGCGTCCGGGTCCCACCGGGCATACCGGCTGGTATATGGACGTGTCGCCGAAGTTCGAGGCGATGCACCCCGGCTGGAAGATGAACTTCATTGCCCCGAGCGGCAGCACGACCGTCGCCGAAAAGTTCACAGTATTGGAGGCCGGCGGTTCGCCGCCGGACGCCGTCTGGTTTGGCGTGATCAGTGACGGCGGCAACGGACCGATGGTGAAGGGACTCTATCGAGTGATGGACGACCTGATCGCCAGGGATAAGTTCGACACTGCCGCCTACTTCCCGGCGTCGATGGCGCTGTTTCAAATGAACGGCAAGCAGTACGGTATTCCGGTGCTGGCCCATTACGGTTGCAATATCCTCTATATCAATCAGGATCTGATGCAAAAGGCGCAGGTGCAGATACCGACGGATACGGCCGACTGGGACACGACGGGACTTATCACCGCCGCGCAGCAGCTCACCAACTCCGCACAAGATACGTGGGGTTGGTGGCCCGGGTTGGGATTGGAAGAGTGCGGCACCGCCTGGTTGCGCACCTTTGGCGGGGACTTCTTTAACGCCGACGGTACGAAGACGGTCATCGATACCAGCGCGGCCACGGATGCGTTGCAGTATATGGCCGACGCCCAATACAAGTACAAGACGATCAACGACCTCAACCGGACGGGTGGTCCCGGTGCGCTTTTTGAGGCCGGCAAGCTGGCCATCCTCCAGTCTACGCCGGGGCTCACCGCCGAATACAGCAAACCCGGTCAGGTACGCGTGAAGTTTCAGTGGACGAACACCGTGATGCCGAAGGGGCCGACCGGCAAATACGGTACGCAAGATTCCGGCGCCGGCCAGGGCATTGCCACCGGCGCCAAGCATATGGATGCCGCCTGGGAATGGGTGAAGTTCATCACCAACAAAGAGAACGGCGTCTTACAGGTGCGGGGCGGCGCCGGCAGCCCCGGCGCCCGCCCCGATGTGTGGGCCGATCCCCGCCTCACGGGCTTCAACCACATTTACGCGCTGCTGACGAAGATCTTCAACAATGCGCCCGGGCCGGTCTACTTGCCGAAGAACCAACGCTACTTCGATGTGATGAAGGCGGCGAACACCACCCTCAACGATCTCTGGACGGGCAAGGCTAGCGCCCGCGATACTGCCCAGAAGACCGCCTCCGTCGTCAACGGCATCCTGGCGCAGCCGGTCGCGACGTAAAGCTCTGATGGCCGGCCTCAGGGAAAGGGGTATGCCGCCCGAATTGTCGGTCGTCAATGATCCGGCTTCGGCGCTGGAAATTTGGATTCTCCATACGCCACCGGCGGGATATACCATCCCAAGCGCTGAATAAGGGGGAGTGCATCCTGCAGATTGTTGCGCAACGCCCAATAGCGCGCCTGTTGTGGGGGCGCCATCTGCCCGTTCCGACTGTGCTCGTCAAGCTCTGCAAGGTAGTCAGCAATGGAGTGTTCCCAATCCAGGCTCAGCGTCACCTGCGTGCTCTCACCCAGGTGCTCCCACTCCTCGGCAAGGACCGGTAGCGCTCGAATGTCGCCCTCCACCAGCGCCAAACCGCTCTCTATTCGGTCTGCTGTTGTGGCCGTCGCAACCATCGCCTGTGCTCCCGATTCGGATCGAACAATGCCCGCAAGCCATCTCTGGCTTGATACGCGGTCATCCAATACCCGATCCCTAGCCGGTACTCTACCAGCACCCAAGCGAATCCGCCCGGCCCTTGCATGTTTCCTGATCTTCTCACGATTGTCAGTTGCCACTGCCCGCGGTAGCGACTGGTAAGGATGCCGCTTGCGGGGTCCAGAACGATAGAGCGGATACCCACCAGGTAGGCGTCAAACGATGTACCATCTGGCCACTCCTGGCGGATGGCGACGTGCCGCAGATAGTGCCGAGCAGCACTCGTGATCCGATCCTGTCCGGTCAGGATACGTCCTTCCCAGATTTGGCCTGCCAGACCGCTCGCCGGTACATTGATTGTCGGATCGAAACCGGCACGGGCAACATGGCTCAGTACCTGCAGCAGTGAGTCGTCGTGCAAGTAGCAAGCGCCCGTGGCGGCGGCCAGAACGAGGCGGTCGGCATCCGATAACACGGCTTCGAGACTGTGTTCCCGCTTTCTTCGGTGGAACCCGCTTACGACTCTCGTCCCATCAGCCGGCGCCGCTGGGACCGCGCCTGCACGTAGCCGGCGTCCAGGCGCTGGGGGCTGACCAGGCTGACGTTCTGACCGCCGGGGTAGGCGCGGCAGGCTTCTTCGTTCAGTTCGATGCCCAGGCCGGGCGCAGTTGGCACGGCGATGTGGCCGTTGACGCCCGGCAGTTCCGTGGCCACCTCGTAGCGTTGCGGCACGTCGCTCGCCAGATGCTCGAGGATCAGGAAGTTGGGGATGGCGGCGCAGAGGTGGACCGCCGCCGCCTCCGCCACCGGGCCGTTGGAGCCGTCGTGCGGCGCCATCTGGATGTGGTGCGCCTCGGCCTGGGCGGCGATCTTCTTCATTTGCAGCAGGCCACCGGCGCGACCGGTGTCGGGATGGATCACGTCCACAATGTCGCGTTCGATCAGCGTGCGGAAGCCGTAGATCGTGGCGTTGCGTTCGCCAGCGGAGACGGGCACGTTGACGGCGGCGGCGACCCGCTCCATGGCGTCCTCATTCTCCGGCGCCACCGGGTCTTCGTAGAAGAGGATGTCGTACTCTTCCAACTCCTGACCCACGCGGATGGCGTCGGGCACCGTGAACCAGGGCGGGCCGTGAACATCGACGCAGACGTCGATTTCGTCTCCCACCGCGCGGCGCACCGTTCGTACGGCCGGCACGGGGTTCTGCGGACCACCGCACTTGAGCGCGTTGTAACCTTTGGCGACCAACGCCTGGGCGCTCTCCGCCGTGCCGGCGTGGCCGTAGACGCGGACACTGTCGCGCACCCGGCCGCCGAGCAGGTCGCAGACCGGCACGCCCAACTTCTTGCCCAGGATATCCCAGCAGGCGATCTCGATGCCGGTCATGGCGCCGGCGCCGACGACGCCGGTCATGCCGTGGCCCATCATCGCCAGCAGCATCTTCTGCCAGAGACGCTCGATGCGACAAGGGTCGTCACCGATCAAGATGGTGGTGAGGTCGGTGATGGCCGTCTGGATCACCCGCGGCCAGCCGCTGGCCTCACCAAGGCCGGAGATGCCCTCATCGGTCTCCACCTTCACGAACAGCCAGTTGCGACCCCCACCTCCCCAGCCACCCTTCGGCGTTGCGTCGACCAGAAAGGTCTTGATGGCGGTGATCTGCATGCGGCGTTGCCGGTCCCCTCTGCCCTCAGGCGCCTGCGAACGAGCGAGAGGATAGCACAGGCGTCCACCGTTGCCGCGCCGACGCTGACGCCAGCAGCGTTGTGCCGGTTGGTACCATGGATGGTGCGGGGCACGATGAGAAAGGGGCAGGCTGGCCGTTGAGCGGATGGAGGGAGCGCGATGCAAACGATCACCTGGCCCACCCTGGAGCCGTTTCCCTGGTACCGCCGCATGCGGGATGAAGCCCCGGTGTCCTACGATGCCCAGCGCGGCAGTTGGAACGTCTTTCGCTTCGAGGATGTGAAGCGCGTACTGAGCGACTACGCCAGCTTCTCCTCCGATTTCAGCGGCGCTTCCGGGCGCAGCGACCAGCCGCTCGGCTCGAGCATCATCAGCACCGACCCGCCGCGCCACCGCCAGTTACGCTCGCTGGTGACGCAAGCCTTCACGCCGCGCGCCGTGCAGCAGCTCGCCCCGCGCATTGCCGAGTTAGTGGAAGAACTACTGGCTGCCGTCGCGCAGCGCGGATCCATGGACATCATCTACGACTTCGCCTATCCCCTGCCGGTGATCGTGATCGCCGAGCTGCTGGGCATCCCGGCGCAGGATCGCGCCCAGTTCAAGGCATGGTCGGACGCCATCGTGACCTGCTCCGTGGACACCAGTACCGGCGGTGGCAACGTCCAGCAGCAGATGGGCAGCTACTTCCCGCGCCTGATCGCCCAGCGCCGACAGGAGCCGCGCGACGATTTGATCAGCGGCCTGCTAGCGGCCGAAATCAACGGTGTCCGCCTCAGCGAGGTCGAACTGCTGGGGTTCTGTGTGCTGCTGCTCATCGCCGGCAACGAGACGACCACGAACCTCATCGGCAATGCCGTGCTTTGCCTCCACGAGCAGCCGGACCTGCAAGCCCAGTTGCTCGCCGATCCCGACCTGCTTACGACGCTGATCGAGGAAGTGCTGCGGTACAGTTCCCCGGTGCAGTCCATGCTCCGCTTCGCGACCGGCGATCTTGAGCTGGCAGGTCAACGCATCGGCCTCGGCGAACTGGCTGTCGCCTCGATCGGCTCCGCCAACCGTGACGACAGCCAGTTCGCCGAGGCTGACCGCTTTGTGGCGACGCGCATGCCCAACCAGCACCCGGCCTTCGGCCACGGCAGCCACTTCTGCCTGGGCGCGCCGCTGGCCCGCCTGGAAGCCCGCCTCGCCCTGAGCGCGCTCGTGCAACGCATGCCCGGCTTACGTCGCGCCGACGAGGCGGCGTTGGAGCCAATGGCCAGCACCATCGTCTACGGCGTGCAACATCTGCCGGTGACGTTCCCGACGTTGCACAGGAGCAAGCGAACGACCGGCGCTTCGTGATCGGCAGTCAGGCGCCGGCATGTTCCAGGGCACGCGTCGCTTGATAGAGGTCGCTCGCCACTTGAAGGTTCATCCAAAACTCCGGCGAGGTGTTAAGGAGACGCGCCAAACGCAAGGCAGTATCGACCGTCACGCCACGCCGGCCACGGATCACTTGGTTGAGGCGGTTCAACGGCATGCCCATCTGCCGTGCCGCCTCGGCCTGAGTCATCCTCAGGGGCTGGAGAAACTCTTCCAAGAGGATTTCGCCCGGCGGCGTTGGCGGGCGGGCGGTTGGGATCATGATCTCTCCTTCAGTGATAGTCCTCGCAGATGACCTCATACGCGTCCCCGGCGCTGAACCGAAACGTGATCCGGTATTGGTCATTGACCCGCATGCTGTACCTACCGACAAGGTCTCCCTTCAGCGCCTCCAATCGGTTGCCGGGCGGGGCGCGAAGATCGACAAGAGCAGACGCGGCGTTCAGGAGGTCGAGTTTCCTGTGTACGACTTTCCAGATAGCCCGCGGGAAGCGCCGAGCGAAACGACTATCCACACCGTTGAACACGTCTTCCGTCCCAGTGTCGGCAAATGTACGTATCACTGCCTCAGTTTACAGGCTTACTGTTGAGCCGCCTAATCCGGCAAAGTTGCCCTACTCCATCCCCCTTTCAGCCTGCTTCACCCCCGACCCCTTTGGACGCCGGATTTCCCGCCGTCTATACTCCTCCCCAACGAATGAACGCGCTTGCGAGCGGTGGGGACGATGCCACAGGTTGATCGGCTCGAAGCGAGCGCGCCGCCGCCTACGCCATCGGTGGCGATCTGATCGCCCGCTCCCTCTCCCTGGGCCAGTTTCTGGCGGCCGTGGAGTGTGTGCCGGACACGCCGCCAGCCCCCCTGCCGGCCGCTACCAACGCGCGGGTCATGGCTGCCTATGAGGCGATGCGGCAGGATGCGGCGGCGCGCCTCGGTCGCTCCCGTCGCCCCAGCGTCGACACCCGCCTCCGGCGCTACCTGGGCCGCGAGCTGCGCGCCGCCCGCACCCTGGAGCGTGACGAAGACGAGCTCCGGCGCATCGGGCTGCTGCAACAAGTCTTCCTCGATTACCTGCCCGGCAACGTCGTCGTTGAATTGGAGGACGTGCGCCGCCTGGCGCTCACCGGCGACGCCTTGATCCGCCGCCTGGAGGCCCTGCGCGAGCGCCACCGCCTCCGCCCGCCAGAGCCGGACGATACTGAACCGTCAGCCATCGAGGTCGTCCGTATTATCTGCTCGGACGGACTGGAGGAAATGGTGGACAGATAGCCAACTGTCGGAAGTCGGCAGCATACCGTTGATCTTGGTCTACACGGCGGTGATTGCGAAGTCTCTGGCATACTTATGGCTGCATGCAACCCATGAAGACGACACGCTACTTCGAGGAGCAGGTCCTGCGCAAGCGTCCGTACCTACGTCGGGAGTGGTGCGCGCGGGTTATCGCGCACCCAGTGCGGCGACTGGTTCAGCCGGATGGCCGGGTCAGGTTTTGGGGAGTCATCCCTGAACTCGGTAACCGCGTGCTGCGCGTCGTCACCCTGGAAGATGGAGAAACCGTGCATAACGCCTTTCCCGACCGAGATTTTATCGAGTAGTGTGCTGATGGCAGGCAAGGAGCAAATGTGAAACTGCACTATTACCCGGAGACCGACTCGCTGTATATTGACCTCAGCGAACGCATCTGCGCCGATTCCCGTGAAGTTGCGCAGGGATTGGTGCTGGATTTCGACGCTGAGGGGAATGTCGTCGGTATCGATATTGATCATGCATCGACGACGTTAAATCTGAGGACGCTAGAAGTGCAGGAACTGCCTGTTGGCCTGTTGAAGGTGAGTTAATGGATCCCATGGTCCTGAACGGACGCGGCGTACTCAGATATTGGTCAACGCCCTGACAGAGACTACGGGATCGGCTCTAGTGAAACGCGTTGCCGGCCCATTTCCGGTATTGCCGTCCAGCCGTTGTCGGCGCGGACGGCGTCGATGGCACCCGGCGCACGGTGCGCACCGCCGGTACGGGGTTGTGCGGACCACCGCACTTCAGCGCCGTATACCCTTTGGCCACCAGCGCCTGGGCGCCCTCCGCCGTGCCGGCGTGGCCGTAGTCGCGGACGCTGTCGCGCACGCGGCCGCCGAGCAGGTCGCACACCGGCACGCCCAGCTTCTTGCCCAAGATGTCCCAGCAGGCGATCTCGATGCCGGTCATGGCGCCGGCGCCGACGACGCCGGTCATGCCGTGGCCCATCATCGCCAGCAGCATCTTCTGCCAGAGACACTCAATGCGACAGGGGTCGTCGCCGATCAAGATGGTGGTGAGGTCGGTGATGGCCGTCTGGATCACCCGCGGCCAGCCGCTGGCCTCACCAAGGCCGGAGATGCCCTCATCGGTCTCCACCTTCACGAACAGCCAGTTGCGGCCCCCGCCGCCCCAACCGCCCTTCGGCGTTGCGTCGACCAGGAAGGTCTTGATGGCGGTGATCTTCATACGGTCGTGCGGCGGAGAGCAGACAGTAGGATAGCACGCTAGATGCGCCGACTGTTCGGCGATGGGTTGCTCACGGCCGCCGGCGAAGGACGCCGCTTCAGAGTATCGCTTCGCTGGCGGGATCGGCGTCTCCCACGAAGTAGCGATGGGCGCTGTCGGCCCGGCCAACCAGCGCCCTGGCGAGTTCAGTGCCGTGCATCTCTGATGCCGTTCGCAACGGTGTCCCAGCACGCTAGCCGTGTGTTTAGAAAGCGAAAACGAGCGACTGTCCGAATCAACCAAAAATTGACATGCTCTCAACCGATAACTTGAAGGAAATTCCTAACCCCTTACCCCCTGACAGGATGGCATGGCAGTGCCTGACCAGCGACCAGTATGTTTGGGCACTTACGGAGGTGGTCGACCAAGGGGATTGCCGTTGTCTTGATCGATAAGCCCAAAGATTGCCGCAGCCGGTACATGCAGGGCCCGAGCCAGCCGGACAATGCTGACCAGAGACAGATTCCGCAGGCCGACTTCAACCTGGGCAACATACGTCCGGTGGAGCGAGGACTCTTCCGCTAACCGCTCTTGGCTCCAGCCCCTTGCGGCCCGCAGTTCCTTCACACGTCTGCCGAATTGTTGCTTGATCGCAGCATCGTCAATCACGCACCCAATGGTGCGGACAAATGGGCTACTTTGCGATAGACGATGAGTAACATTGTAATGTACAATAAGATGTTTAGCCGCGCAGTTTAGGCGCCGATCCGGGAAAGGGAATTACTCTGTGAGCACTCTGCTTGTCCTTGTTGGGCTGATCGTGACGTTGGTTGCTCTCGTTATCCTCATCAAAGGAGGAAGCGGACGTCTTCGTGTGCCAAACCGCAAGTCCGCAGCAGCGCTACTTGGAGGGGCCTCGTCCTTCTCATCGTTGGAGCGGCCACGGCCCCATCTAATCGCACGCCAGCAACGGCAAGCGTGTCCACGTCAACCGCGACTCGTGCTCAGGCAGTAACGACGACTGCAACATCGACCGCGCCATTGGCTAAGCTTGCCGCAGCGGCAACGGCAACGCCAGTGCAGCCAACAGCAACGCCAGTGCCGCCAACAGCGACGCCCAGGCCACCAACAGCGACACCATTACCACCAACGGTGGCTGCTGCGCCAAATAAGACGCTGGCAAAGGCGATTGATCCACGTGAACTCCAGGCAGATCCCAAGAGCTTCATCGGGCAGAACATCGTTTTTACCGGACGCGTCAACAACGTGGAACAGCAGGACAACGGTGGAGTATTGTTCGGCAAGAGACACCCAAGCTATACTTTTACCGACTTTCGAGCTGATGTACCGGGCCATCCCGCGGTCGATGTCGCCCTCGTCGCTTTCTGGTTCCCTGCAAACAAGGGAATTCTAGCAGATGACAGCTATCGTCTTTGGGCGATCGTTCTCGGCCCGTATAAGGTCGCGCTCATAGCAACGGGTGCGACTAATGACGTTCCCGCCGTCGAGGTGTACGCCGCCCAGAAGAGTCAGGTCCAGTAGTGCGACTGCATGCCGCCCCTGCTGCCGACGCGGATGGTGGAAGGGTACGCGGCAATCGGGCCGATCGTGGTTCCGGTGTCGTACCGGCGAACATGGTCGAATTGGGGTGCTTCGTCACCCGAAAGCGCTGAAAGCCGACGCGATCTGTCGCGTTGGTGGGGGCCACCGTTTCCGGTCTATGACTCCTTCCTTTTTCTTTCGGTCCGGCATACAGTATGGGGACCGACGTTCGTTCTAGAGGATTAGGAAGATAACCACTTTGGTGCGTCCTGTCTGGCTTTTCGCCCGTCCTGCTGAGTTTCCGCAGATCTGGCCTTTCGTGGAGGCACCCCTCTGCGCTCGCCTGGCGGAAACTGGATCAGTGGTAGTGGTGACGGCGGAGCGCGATCAGGCATTGGAGGACGTGGCCGACCCCCGGCGCATCACCGGTATCGCCTGGTTTGGCGGGCGCTTCACCGGCGGGACAGTGGCGGCTGCGCCTCGTCTCAGAGTCGTGGGCTGTAACACCGACAATACCGGCCATGGTCTGCCCCTGGCCGAACTGGTGGCGCGAGGCATCCCGATCATCGACACGACGCGAACCTGGGGCCAGAGTGTAGCGGAACTGGCACTCGCCCTGGCGCTTTACGCTTTGCGGCACACCCCAGCCTGGCACCAAGAGGTGGCGAGCGGTGCGCCATTGTTCCGCTACGAGGCGAAGCAGTTCTGCGATGCCCATGCATTCGTCAGCGGCGAACTCGGCACCAAGCGCGTCGGCATCATTGGTCTGGGCCAGATAGGTGGGCGCGTTGCCCGCCGGTGTGTCGCCTTGGGCGCCGATGCGGCCACCGGACCCACCTTGCGTGGCCAGGTGTTGGGGTACGACCCCTATCTGCCGGCGTCGGTCGCGCAGGCGTGGGGCGTCCGGCTCGTCGATATGGACACCCTGGTCGATCAATCGGAGGTTCTATTCGTGCTGGCGCCGCCGACCCCCTCGGCCAAGGATCTCCTCAACCGCGAACGCATTGCCCGGCTGCAGACGGGAGCGTTGGTGGTCATGGCCACTCGCGCCTACGCCGTCGATATGGTCGCGCTACGCGAGCGACTTTTGGCGAACGAACTGGCGGCAGGCCTTGATGTCTACGACGTCGAACCGTTGCCGTCGGATGACCCATTGCGCGCTCGGGCCAACGTGGTACACACGCCGCACATTGCCGGGCGAACGCGCGACGCCAACTGGCGCACCGCCGACCTCCTGGCCGACGATGTCGCCCGCGTCCTGTGTGGCGAGGCGCCACTGCACCGCCTGACGGGGGCAGCGATCGCCGCACGCACCGGGTAAGAGGCAGGTACGATCGGAAGAGAAGTATTGAACTGGGCAGCGCGTGGTAGACGAAGTATCATACTGGGGTACCTTGCAACTGCGCAAAGAGAAGAAGGAAGGGCCGTGTGTGGCCCGGCTACGCGAGGCGAGTCGTCAACCGCTTCGCGCGGTCTTCCGGACCCGTGCTTTGCATGCTCTCGTTGACTTGTCGGCGCTGTTGCCGGAACGCGAGGTTGGCGAGATCAGCCAGGCGCCATCTGACTATGCGGTGCTTTTGCGCGGCCTGGAGATGCCGGAAGCGACCGAAACACTGCGGCTCTCGGTCCCCCGTCGCCTCTTGGGAATCCAGGAACTTTACGTTAGCGTCGCCGGGTGCGCACGGCCGGAGAGCGGGCGTCCCGGCCGTGGCGACGCTACTGTCCCCGTCCACCCCCGACACCGGAGTCAAGGAAAGACCATGTGGGGAGGCACTGGCGTGGCCCACGACGGCCTTCTTGCTGGTACGCTGTGCTGAACCAAGCGAGAATCACCGTCCTGTCCCGTTGCCAGCCGTCGTGCTGCGGCGACCGAGCATGGTCGCCCTCGTGAAAGGCGTGCATCGTGTCTCCCACCCACAGCTCGTCCGACCATTCGCACTACGGGGTCGTTGTGATCGGCAGCGGCCCGGCCGGCCAGCGGGCCGCCATCGCCTCGGTCAAGTCCGGTCGCCGTACCTTGATGATCGAGAAACGCGCCGTCGTCGGTGGAACCTGCATCAACACCGGCACCATCCCGAGCAAGGCCTTCCGGGAGGCGGTCGTCTACCTCTCCGGCTATCGCGAGCACGCCATTTATGGTGAGAGCTACGCCGTCAAGCGCGGGATCACGATGGACGACTTGAACGCCCGCGCATCCTACGTCATGAAGTGCGAACGCGACCTTATTCAGACACAGGCCTACCGCAACGGCATAGACATGGTCACCGGCACGGCGGCGTTCGAGGATCCGCATACCGTCAACGTGCAGCTCGCCGACATTGACGGCGGCGGCACGCGCTCGGTCTCGGCGGAGACGATCGTGATCGCCACCGGCAGCGAGGTGGCCCAGGTGGGCGACATCGCCTTCGACCGAGAACACATCTTGAATTCCGATTCCATCCTCACCATGTCCGTCATTCCCAGGACGCTAACGGTGGTTGGCGCAGGGGTGATCGGCTGCGAATACGCCAGCATGTTTGCCGCCCTGGGCACGCGCGTCACGCTGATCGACGCTCGGGATGAGCTCTTGCCGTTTGTGGATCGCGAAATTTCCGCCGAACTGGCCCACCACTTGCGATCGGTCTGGGTCACCCTCTGGTTAGGAGAGAAGCTGATCAGTTGCGCCGTACTGCCGGATGGCCGCGTCAAGACGGTGCTGGCCTCGGGGAAGGTCATCGTCACCGAGAAGACCCTCCACTCGATCGGACGCCAGGGGGCGACCGCCGGCCTGAATCTGGTCGCGGCGGGGTTGACGGCCGACAAGCGCGGCAAACTGACGGTCAACGAGCATTACCAGACCGCCGTACCGCACATTTACGCCGTCGGCGACGTGGTCGGCTTCCCCGCCCTCGCCTCCACCTCCATGGGTCAGGGCCGGATCGCCGCCAACCACGCAGCGCACGTTCCCGTCACTCTCATGCCGGAGGTGTTCCCCTACGGCATCTACTCCGTGCCGGAAGTGAGTATGGTCGGCAAGACCGAGGAAGAGCTCACCCAGGCCAATATCCCGTACGAAATCGGCAAGGCCTATTACCGGCACGTGGCGCGCGGGCAGATTATCGGCGCCAGCGTCGGCATGCTGAAGATCATCTTCAGCCCGAAGACGCACAAGATTCTCGGCGTCCATATCATCGGCGAGAACGCCGCGGAACTGGTCCACACCGGCCAGGCCGTGATGGCACTGGGAGGGACGGTCGAGTACTTCGTCGACGCGGTCATGAACTATCCGACCCTGAGCGAACTCTACAAGATTGCCGCCCACAACGGGTTGAACCGCCTCGCCGGCGAGTCAGCTGAGGTGCTGGCCGATCTGCCCACCACCGAGTCCGCCGTCGCCAAAGAGGAGCGAGCGGCGGCGGAACAGGGGCGCGTGGTAGCCGTGGCCGAGCTGGCCCCGGCGGCGACCGCCGGCAAGAACGGCAAGGTCCGATAAGGAGGCAACGGGCGCGGCGGCTTGCTGGAGCCTCAGCTGCCGGCAATGCATGACGTTGTTGGCGAACTCGCGGGTAGGAGCGGTCGGGGGCATCACCCCAGCCATGAATGGCCGGGCTAAATTTACCAACCAACCGGTGCGCTTCCCGGAGCCGGTGCTGGATAACCTGTTCTACCGGCTGGACAAGGTCTACGCCCGCACCGGCACGTTTGCCGAGTTGCAGGCGCGCCTCGTGCAGCATCGCGGCGTCCGCTACCTGGCGGTGGACTACCTGAGCCCGGCGGCGCGGGAGAAGGCGGAATACTGTGACCTCTTGCGGGACCGTAACCGGGTGGCGGCGCTGATGCGGGCGTTGCACTTCAAGCACGGGGAACGCCCCACCGCCTATGCGGTGGGGACCGACCTCGCGCCGCGCGCCATCTCGCTCGGTCAGCTCCTCGGGGCGATGGAGTGTCCTCCGGAGACGACGGCGGCGCCGCTGCCAGCGGATACCAATGGGCGGGTCATGGCCGCCTACGAGGCGATGCGTGAAGATACCGTGAGTCGGTTGGGGCGATCCCGCCGGTCGGGCGGGGATACGCGACTTCGCCGCTATCTTTCCCGCGAACTGCGCGCGCTCCGGACGCTGGAGCGCAACGAGGATGAACTCCGCCGGATCAGCATCTTGCAACAGGCCTTCCTCGACTACCTGCCCTCCTATGTCGTCGCTGACCTGGATGACGTACGCCGACTTGATTTGCGTGGCGACGCCCTCATGCGCCGTCTGGAGGCCATGCGCGAGCGTCACCGCCTGCAGCCACCGGCGGACTCCAGCGACGATACCCCATCCCCGCCGGCGGAGATCATTCGCATCGTCTGCTCGGATGGACTCGCCGGGAGTGACTGACGACCGTGATCAACGTTGCTGATAGGTTGACCCCGGGCGGCCGGAGACCAGACGACGGCAGGGAGCCTTACACTTGCATCGGCGGCGCTGCAATGTAACTGGGAGCTTCGCCAGACCAGCCGCGTACAGCGCGAGGAGCGGAGCACACGAGTGATCCCTACTGAGTTGGCGGGACAGCCGGGTCGTCAGGAGAGTCTCCGGCGGGTCCTGGGCTACACCGCTGGTCTGGCGCTCGGTCCGGCGGTCGCTCTCGGGTTCGCGCGCTTCGCCTACGCCCTGCTCCTGCCGGGAATGCGGGACGACCTTGGCTGGACGTTCGCGCAGGCTGGGGCGATGAACACCGCCAACGCCCTCGGCTACCTGCTCGGCGCGCTCCTCGCCACTGCCATAGCGAGGCGGCTCGGCGCGCGTCGAGTGTTCATCTCCGGCATCGCCGTCACGGCTGCCGCGCTCCTGCTGTCGGCAGTGGCGACAAGCTTCCCCGCGCTCCTCCTTTTGCGAGTGGTGGCGGGCGTGGCCGGGGCCATCACCTTCATTGTCGGCGGCGGCCTCGCCGCGCACCTCGGCGGTCGCGCCGCCAAACGAACTGCCCTCATCCTCGCCGTCTATTTTGCGGGAGGGGGCCTGGGCATCCTCATCTCCGCCCTGGCGATCAGTCCGCTGCTGGCCGCCGCGCCGCACGGGTGGCGGCTCGGTTGGGCAACATTAGGGGGCCTCAGTCTCCTCGCCTTGCTCACCGTTCGACCCATACTCGGGCGAGTGGACGAGATCCCCGCGGGACCATCGGGTGGCGCTCGTCGGGCGCCGACCAGGCCGCTCCTGTGTACCTTCGCTGCCTACACGCTCTTTGGCGCGGGCTATATCGCCTATATGACGTTCATCATCGCGCTACTGCGCAGCGAAGGGATTGGTGCCCGAAGCGTGGGCGTGTTCTGGGCAGTCCTCGGCCTTGCCGCCATCGGGTCGTTGGCGGTGTGGGGGCCGGTGCTGGAGCGCCTTCGTAGCGGGCGCGGCCTTGGCCTCGTCCTGCTGGTCGTGGCGATTGGGGCGGCGCTGCCGATCACCAACCCGTCGCTCGTCGTGGCGCTGCTGTCGGCGCTATTGTTTGGCGGCTCGTTCCTGAACGTCGTTACTGCCGTCACTGCCATCGCGCGGCGGGCGCTACCGCCCCATGCCTGGACCGGCGGGATTGCCGCGCTGACAGTCGTCTTCGCCATCGGACAGTGTGTCGGCCCGGTCCTCTCCGGTGTGCTCGCTGACCGTTCAGGCGGTGTCCGCCTGGGACTATCACTGTCGGCAGCCCTCCTGCTCCTCGGCGCGTTCGTCGCCCTCGGCCAGCGCGAGTAGGACGGTGCCTGGCGCGACACCGTGCCTGGATCGGATGCAGTGCTACGATAGGCTGGCGCGGACGCGGGCTTGGCGAGCGACCAGGGCATGGGATGGGGGCGCAATGTACCGACCGATCGGCAGCGGACGGCTGAGCAGCGGCGAAGAGATCACCCTTGGCGTGGTAGAAGCGCCCGACCCGGAGTGGCGCGAACGCATCGTGCCTTTTCTCATCCACAAGGGCGGGGACTGGAACTACCACATTCGCCAGGCGCTGTCGGAACCGCTTGACGACCTGGAGAGCCGCTTCTATGTGGCGACCCTCGGCGAGCAAGTCATCAGCCAGGTCATGATTGTCGGCGCGCGGGGTTGCGGCATCCTGGGCCACGTCTACACCGCGCCCGTCTGGCGACAGCGTGGGGCCTACCGCCAGCTCATGGCGGCGCAGATGGAGGATGTCCGGCGTCTCGGCTTCCACATCCTCACCCTGGGCACCGGCTTCGAGTCGCCCGCCTACTGGATTTACCACTCCTTCGGCTTCCGCTCGCTGGCCCCCGGCTCCGGGCTCATGCGCTGGGTCGCTGCTCCCGAAGCAGAGGAACGCTTCCTCGCGCCGTCCGCGACGCGGGTTGAGCCGCTGCGTTGGGAGCACTGGGCCGGCTTGAATGTGCTGGCGCTGCGCCCCGTCGCGCCGGAAGAGTCGCTGCCGCGCCTGCCCACCCTTGGCGCGAAAGGGCAGCACAGTGTTGAAGGTTCTTTCGGTAGCTTCATGCGCCGCTACTGCGCGCTCCCCAATCCCTCGAGTCGCGTCCTCTGCAACGCGGCCGGCGCGGTGGTCGGTTGGTGTCTGCTGGCGCCGGACCCGCGCTGGTTCGGTGACGCCTGGCTGCTCGATATCGGTCTGCTCCCCGCCTTCGCCGGCCAGGCGGCGACGCTCGTTGCCAACCTAGAATGGCCTGCTGCCCCGGTGTATGCGCTCACCACGCCCGGCGTCGAGCGTGCCGGCTGGCTGGAGCAGGCGGGGTTATGTAAGCTCGCCACGTTACCCGATTGGCTGCGCCTTGGCGAGGAGCGCCGGACCTTGCATTTCTGGGTACGCTAAAAGCCGATCAGCGCTGAGGCATTCCCCATGGCCGGGAAGAGATGTCGCCAACACTACGATTATTGGACCGGTGCTTTAGGCACAATACGGTTCAGTTTGCGCCGCCTGGCGAGTGAGCAGGGCCGCAGTCCGCAGTCGCGGCCCTGTTAGCCTTTCAACCACAGTTGCCACGCCTTATCTGAACCGTATTGGCTTTAGGCATCCTCCATCAGCGCGTCGGCGACGACCTGTTCCAGGGACAGCGCCAGGCCCGCTGCCCAGGCCGCGGCGGCCGCCGGCTCAGCCAGCGCTGAGCGGGCCGGCCGCAACGCCAGCTCCAGCCGGGCGCGGTCGTGGGGCGCGGCGGGCAAGTGGTTTGCGGCGCGGTAGCCCTCGGCGGCACCCGCCAGGCGTAGAGCCCAATCGGGCTGTTCTTGCCCGGCGGCGACTATCGCCAGCCCCGCCAGCGCGTCCGCGATCCGCTCGGCCGAGCCAACTGCTCTCGCCTGCTCCAGGCTGCTGCGGTACCACTGCTGCGCCGCCGTCACGTCGCCCTGCCGCCAGGCGATACCGCCAAGAAAGATGCCGACCGAAGCGACGCCAGTCTTGTCACCCAATTCCTGGTAGAGTGCGAGCGCCGCCTCCAGGTGGGTACGGGCCTCGTCCTCGCCACCCACCGTGCTGGCCAGCTCCCCGAGGAACTCCAGCGCCATGCCGGTATAGAATTGATCCCCCGCCTGGCGGGCCAAGTCCAGGGCTTCCTCCAGGTCGGCGCGGGCGCCGGCGTAGTCCCCGAGCGCGTTCGCCGCCCGCCCGCGAAAACAGAGCCCGTGGGCGAGCCAACTCAGATCTTCGGCAACGCGCGAGGCCGCCACGCTCTCTCCCAGCCAGCGCCGCGCCTCGGCATATCGCCCTTCGCCCAGTGCCTCAAACCCCATATGACCCAGCGCATGGGCGAGGCTGCGCGCATCGCCCAGTTCCTGCGCTAGCGCCAGGGCTTCCCGAACGAGCCGCGCCCGGTCAATCGGCGCCGCCGAGGCGACGGAGACCCCGATGAGCAGGGCCCGGACCCGCAGCGCCGAGGGCGCCGCATCCGCCAGGGTGAGGAGCTCCATGAGCCGCGCGCCTGCCTCGCGGAGGTAGCCGTGACGGTACCAGTAATCCCAGAGGGCCACCCACAGGCGCAGACCGTACTCGGCGTCGCGCCGGTCAAGCCACCACTGGAGGGCGGCCCACAGATTCTCGTGCTCCGCCGCCAGCCGGCGATGCCACACCGCTTCCTGCGCCCCCCAGAAGTGCGGTTCGGCCGCCTCGGCCAGCGCCAGGTAGTAGGCTGCGTGCCGCGCACCGACCGCTTCGGCCCCCCCACTCGCCGCCAGCCGGTCGCGGCCATACTGGCGCAGCGGCTCCAACAGCCGGTAACGTGCCGTTCCCGCCGGCTGCTCCTCCACCACTGCCAGCGACTGCTCCACCAGCTGCGCCAAGAGCTCCAGCACTTCGTCGCGGGCGATGCTCTCACCGGCGCCGACCGCCTCCGCCGCCTCCAGCGTCCAGCCCCCGGCGAACACCGCCAGCCGTTGGAACAGCGCCCGCTCCTGGTCGCCGAGCAGGTCGTAGCTCCAGTCGAGGGTCGCCCGCAGTGTCTGCTGCCGGGGCAACGCTGCGCGGCTGCCGCCCGTGAGCAGCCGGAAGCTCTCCTCCAGCCGCGCCGCCAGCGTCGCCACCGGCAGCCCGCCCAGCCGCCCCGCCGCCAGCTCCAACGCCAGAGGGATGCCGTCCAGCCGCCGGCAGACCTGGACCACGGCGGCCGCATTGTCATCGGTCAGGGTGAATGTGGACTGGACCAGGCCGGCGCGGTCCATAAAGAGCTGCACGGCATCGGAGCGGACGAGGGTCGCCAGTCGCCGCGCGCCTGGCTCCGGCAGGGTGAGCGGGGGGAGGCGGTAGCGCGCCTCGCCCGGCAGGCGCAGCGGCGCGCGGCTGGTTGCCAGGAACTGCACCTGGGGGCCGGCGGCCAGCAGGGCGGCGGCGAGGGTGGCGCAGGCGTCCAGGACGTGTTCGCAGTTGTCCAGCACCAGCAGCAGGCGCCGCCGCTGCTGCACGGCGGCGCTGAGCGTCGCTAGCAGGGGGCGACCCGGCTGCTCCGCCACGCCCAGGGCGACGGCGACGGCCTGGGGGACCAAGCGGGGATCGGTCAGCGCCGCCAGCTCTGCCAGCCACACCCCAACGGGGTAGGCCGCCGACTGGACGCGGGCGACCTCGACCGCCAGTCGGGTCTTGCCGATCCCGCCTGGTCCGGTCAGGGTGACGAGCCGAGCGTGTTCGAGCAGGTGCTGGACCGCGGCCAGATCCTGCTCACGTCCGACGAAGCTGGTGAGGGCGGCTGGGAGATTATGGCGCGGCCGGTCGGGCGGCGGGGTCGTTGGCGGGCGGTGGGGTCGGGGGGCGGCGGCGAGGAAGCGCGCCCGCTCCGGCGCCGGGAGACCCAGGGCGCGGGCGAGGAGGTCGACCGTCTCCTGGTGCGGGGCCTGGCGGGCGCCGCGTTCCAGGACGCCGACAGCGTCCCCGCTCAGACCGGCCCGCTCCGCCAGGGCCTCCTGGGTGAGGCCGGCGGCCAGGCGGTAGCGGCGCAGCAGCGCGCCAAAGGCGGGGATCGGCTCGTCGGCCATGGCTCCTCCCGCTGCCGATCGCCTGGGCCGGATCCGGACGATTGCAGTTGTCCGTGTCAATCGTCCGGATCGTCGGTGGTCGGCGCGCAGGCGAAGCCGGACGCTGCCAGGAGGGCGGCGGTACGGAGTATACCGCCGGCCGAGGAAGCGGAGGGTACCCATGGGCGCCGACGCCGGCGATCGCCTTGATCCACGCGCTGGTACAACGGCGGCACATTCCGGGCGCTGTCGCGGCACAAAGCCCCTGCCGCTGGAACATGCCCGGTCGCTCACTCATGGCGGCATGTGCCACGTTGCTGCTTGGGGAAGGGGTCCTGATATGCCTCGCATCCTCTCCGGCCGGTTCTGGCTGCCGGGCATGCTCGTCGCCTTGCTCGCCCTCCCCACCGGCGCGCTCGCCCGCTGGCCCACGACGGGGCTCCGCACTGCGTTCCCCCTGTCGTTGGCGCAAGCCAGTTCGGCGCCGGTGCTCCTGGCGAGCGCCGTCACCGTGGCGGTCGGCCAGCAGCCCGTCGCTGTGGCCGTCAACCCCCGCAACCACCGCGCCTACGTTGCTAACTTCGCCGACAACACCGTCTCAGTGCTGGATGACATAACGGGGAAAGTGCTGGCTACCGTCCCTGCCGGCAAGCAGCCGATTGGCGTTGCGGTCAACCCGGTGACGAACCGCGTCTACGTCAGCAACGGTGACGACGTGGTCACGATATTGGATGGCACCACCAACGCCGAGATCGGCTGGACGCCGGTCGGGCAGAACCCGGTGGGCGTGGCTGTTGATGCCTCGACCAATCGCGTCTATGTGACCAATGCCGAGGGCACGGTCTCCGTCATCGACGGCGCCGCCGGCAGCGTCGTCGCCACGGTGGCGGTCGGGCGGGACCCGGTGCTGGCGGTCGTTGACGCCGGAAGCCACCGTGTCTACGTCACAAACTATCGCGACAATACGCTTTCTGTCGTGGATGGCAACAGCGCCACGGTGATCGCCACCGTCCCCGTGGGCCAGGGACCGACCGGCGTAGCGGTGGACGGGACGCTCCAGCGGGTCTTCGTGGCGAACCTCGGCGATCACAGCGTGTCCATGCTGGACAGCCGAACCAACGCCGTCCTTGCCACCGTCCCCGTTGGGGTGTTACCGCTGGCGCTGGCGGTTCACCCCACCCTGCACCGCCTGTATGTGGCTGATGCCGGCAGCGGCAGCGTCGCCATCCTGGACGGGCGCGATGGCACGCTGCTGAGCACGGCGCCGGTCGGGTCGCAGCCCTTCGGCCTGGCAGTCGATCCTGAGGCCGGCGGCCTCTACGTCGCCAACCGCGCCGGCAATACGCTGTCGGTGCTGCCGGAAGAGGCGGCCACGGCGACCGGCCCCTGCCGGCTGACACTGGGGTTTGCTGCACTCGCCAGCGCCATCCCGCAACAGGTCGGTGGCTGCTCCGAAGCCGCGGGGCGGAATCCGACCAGCGGAGACGCCGTGCAGCGTACGTCGCGCGGGTTGCTGGTCTGGCGCAAGGCGGATGGCGCGATTGCCTTCACCAACGGCAGCCGGACCTGGGTAGCCGGCGCGGACGGCGTCCAGCAGCGGCGGAACGACGAGCGCTTCCCCTGGGAGGCCAACCCAACGGGATTGCCGACGATTGCCGTACCAAGAGCGGTGATCGTCGCGACCCAGTGACCGTCGGCCGCTGCTGTCCGGATAGTCCGCAACAATACTCCACCCAGAGCAACTGAGGGCAACATTATTGGCGAACGCCATGCCGACGTCAGTTTGGACGATGTCCTGGAGGAACTCGAACGAGAGGATCGGGAGGAGCAGAAGGCACGCGTCGCGCCGCGATGATCAGCGCAGTGGTCGATGCTAACCTGTTGGTCTCCTCGGTCCTCGTCGCCCTGGGCAACCCGCGACGGGTGATGGAAGCATGGCAGGCCGAGGCTATCGACTACGAAGGCGAGATTGCTGCTGCACGTTCCGTCGGCTCGTCGTCGCCGTTTGTCCCGCCATCCGCTTCCAGGGCAGCGGCGACGGCCTGCTCCAGCGTTATCGCCCGCCCTGCGGACCACGCCGTAGTGGCGACTGCTTCGCTCAGCCCCTCACGAGCCAGCGCCATTCGGCGCTCAAAGCCGCGGCGATAGGTCGGGACCAGCCGGGCGCCGAGAGCATCGGCGATCCCCGTGGCGGCCCCCGCCAGGACCAGGGCACGCTCCGGGCGTCCCTCTGCCGCGGCCAGGCTCGCGAAGGCGAGCAGCGAGTAGACGATCCCCAGCGTGTCGGCGTGGTTCCGCCATAGCGCCAGGCTTTTCCCCAACAGCGACCGGGCAGTCGCGTAGTCACCCTGGTCGAGCGCCAGGCAGCCCAGGTTGTGCGGCGACCACGGCAAGAGCTTCGGGTGGTCGATCTCGCGGGCAAGCTGCCCTCCCTGCTCGTATAGCGCGTGGGCGGCAGCAAAGTCGCCAAGCGCGTGGGCGACCGCGCCAAGCCGGTCCAAGGCCACCGCGATGCCGATTCGATTCCCGACCTCCCGATTGATCGCCAGGCTTTCCACGAGCAGGGCGTGCGCCGCCATCTGGTCGCCCTGCTCGCGTCGAGTCACGGCCAGCAGGCTCAAGGTCGCCGCAGCGCCCGCCCGGTCACTCAACCGACGTTGAGCGTCGAGGCACCGCTCCGCCAACGCCTGCGCGGCGGCATAGTCACCACCATGGAATTGCGCCAGCATCGCCGCGGACCAGAGCACCGTGACCAGCGCGGGCGAAGGATTCACCGGATCGTTGATTGCCAGCAGGGTCCGAAGGAACGCCTTGCCCTCCGCCAAGTGCCCCCGCTGGTACGCATATTTTCCGAGCGCTCCCACGTGGAGCAGGCCCTGTCCGACCTCACGACGATCCACCAGCCAGCTCCAGGCGGCCCGCAGGTTGTCGTGTTCCGCCTCCGGCAAGTCCAGCCACGTCCGCCTGGCGCATAAGTCCGTTTCCAGGATCGCCGCCTCGCCCATGTCCGCTAACGCCAGGTACTGCGCGGCATGGCGGGCGCGGATGGTCCCGTCTGTACGGCTTGCCTGCAGCCGTTCGCCGGCGTATGCGCGCACGGTCTCCAATAGGTGGTAGCGTCGGGCGCCGCCGGTCGCCTCCTCCACCACGACCAGCGACTGGTCCACCAGCCGGAGCAGCAGCGGCAGGACGGCATCTCGGTCGATGCCTTCGCCGGAGCAGACAACTTCCACAGCGTCCAGGGTCCAGCCGCCGGCAAAAACGGAGAGTTGCTGGAAGAGGGTGCGCGCTGGTGCGTCCAGCAAATCGTAGCTCCAGTCCAGGGCAGCGTGCAGCGTCTGCTGGCGCTTCGGCGCGGTCCGCCTGCCGCCGGCCGGCAGGCGGAACCGGTCGTCCAGTCGCCGGGCAAGTTCGTGCAGCGACAATAGCCGGATCAAGGGAGCCACCAGTTCGATGGCGAGCGGCAGGCCGTCCAGTCTCCGGCAGAGCCGGGTGACGGCCGGAACGTCCGTATCGGCAAGCGTGAATGTCGGGTCCGCTGCGGCCGCACGATCGAGGAAGAGGCGCACCGCCGCCGTGTTGCGCAGTGCCTGCGGGGCGGTATCGTCAGCGGGCACCGCGAGGGGTGCCAGTCGCCAGACCGTCTCTCCGGCGACCCTCAAAGGCTCCCGACTGGTGGCGAGCACCCGGACGCCCCCACCAGCCTGCAGGAGCGCGTCGGCCACGCTGGCACAGGCGCCGATCAGGTGCTCGCAGTTATCGAGCAGGAGCAGGGTCTGCTGCTGGCGCATTGTCGCGACGAGGGTGGCGAGCACGGGCTCCTGGGGCTGCTCGCGGACACCCACTGCGGCAGCGATAGCCGAAGGGACCAGTTCGGGATCGGTGAGGGCGGCGAGCTCGACCAGCCAGACGCCGTCGGCATAGCCACCCACTAGTTCGGCGGCCACTTCGACAGCCAGCCGCGTCTTGCCGATCCCGCCCGGGCCAACGAGCGTGACGAGTCGCGCCTGGTCGAGCAGACGCCGAACCGCCGCGACGTCGCGCTCCCGTCCAAGGAAGCTGGTGAGCGGGATCGGTAGGTTATGCCTCGGCCGGTTCGGCTGGGGCGGTGGGAGGGGGCGACGTTGCCTGGGGGCCGGCGCCGCCTCCCGGAAAGCGCGCTCGTCCGGGCCGGCCAGTTGCAGGGCCGTCACCAGGCGCTGGATAGTGTCGCGGAAGGGATGGGTCACCCCGCGCTCCAGCTTCTGGACGCCGTCCGTGCTCAGACCGGCCCGCTCCGCTAATGCCTCCTGCGTCAGGGTAGCGGCCAGGCGATGCTGGCGCAGCAGCGACCCAAACGGTGAGGAGATGCTCGTAGGCATCGGCCACTCCTTTCCGGACTGGCGCGCGCATGTCCAGCTCCATGGTAACCCGCGGCGGGCTGGGTGGACGCCGCCGGCGCCTGGTTAGCCGCCTGTTCGGAGCAGGCGGCTAACCAAACGGGTGGGCGGTGGCCATGGCGCGGTCGGATGGGGAGAGTGTAGCAGGGCGAGGAGGCACGGCCTGGGCGCGCCGTCGTCGCCGGCGGGCCCGTGCCGGGATGGGATAAAGCGGTGATCGGATACTCCGAAACGGGCTGGCGGTTGCTTCTGTTCGTGGCGCTCCAGCGTCTCACACCGCTGAGGGCGGTCCTGCTCGCCACCGGCCTGATCACGTCGTTGGTGTTGCCCCTCCGCCTGACGCCCGCGCGTACCTTCACGGTGACCGTGACCGTTATGGGCATTGAGCGCGCCTCCTCGATTGCCGCGATCGAGGTCTATGCCGGGAACTGCCTCCTCGCCGAAGCGCCGCCATCCCCTATCGGCGCCACTGCCTTCGCCCTCCCCCCTGGCGACTACACCGTCTCCGCCAGGACGAACACCGACAGCCGGGAGGCCGGCTGGGCGATGGACCGGGTGGCGATGCGCCTCGACCGCGACCTGGACGTCGCCATCGACCACCAGCTCGTCCCTCAGTCGGATCTTGACTCCATGCGCGCGGCCCTGCCCGCGCATTGTCCGGCGCTGTGAACCTCTCCGTCGCTGCTGCCGAGCCGGCCGACCCTCGGGTTGTGGCGGCGCGAGGGGCGAACGAAGTGCTCGGATGATGGATGAACGGCTGGCGGTGCGCATCTGCCTGCGCCTCCGGCCCTTGCAGCACTGCCGCCTCCTGCGCTGGGCACTATGTTCCGCCGCCGCGCTTGCGCTCGCGCTTCCGTTGCTCCTGTTCGCACCACCGAGGCTTGCCCGCCTCGTCATGCCGTTGCATATCTTTCCCCTGCCCACAATGAGTCCATTAGCCGGGCTTGCAGTCGACCCCGTCCTGGACCGAGTGTTTGTCACCGGCGCCGGCGGGTCGGTGTGGACGCTGGACGGGAGAGGCGGGCGGTTGCTTGGCGCCAACGCAGACGGAGAAGGGGTGGGGCTGACGGGAGCGATGGGCGTGGACGCCGTCCACCACCGGATCTACGTGGCGATGATGGCGGGCGGCGTCGAGGTGCTTGATGGCACGACTGGCGGGCCGGACGTGCCCCTACCCTTCACTGCCGTGACCGGCCTGGCCGTCGATACTTCCGCCAACCGCCTATTCCTCTCGCAGCCTGCCGAGCGCGCGCTCACGGTGGTGGATGCCACGACCCGCCGGGTGCTTGCGACCCTGACGGCCACCTGGGTGCCGGGCGCGCTGGCGGTGGACCAGACGCTCCGCCGCGTCTACGTCGCCGACGTGGGCAGTGCCCGCCTGGCGGTGCTCGACGCCGACAGCTTGACGACGCTCGCCGGCGTGGACCTCGGGTTCCCTCCCATCGCCATCGCGGTCGACCCTGGCACCCACCGCGTCTATGTCGCCGATCCTTTGGGCGCAGAGGTCACCGTGCTGGCCGGCGCCACCGGCGCTCGTCGCACCGCCATCCCCGTCGGCCGGACGCCGAGCGCTCTCGCCATCAATCCGGCAACACAGCACCTCTTCGTCACCAACGCCGATGACGATACTGTGTCGGTGGTGGATACCCGCCGCGACACTGTCGTGGCCACCGTGCCGGTGGGCCGGTATCCCGTGACCGTTGCCGTCAACGCGCGAACCGGACGGGTGTATGTGGCCAACAGCTATGATCAGTCGGTCTCGGTGTTGGAGCACGACGTCCAACCACTGTTCCCGCTCCTCGCCTTCTGGCGCCGCTAAGGAGCAACGCAAAGGGGCGGCGCCGCCTGCTCCCTTGACGGCGGCAGGCCCTCTCCCTATACTCCGGGCCAGCATGTCTTGCCTGTCCCGCCTCCAGGTGATCGCCTGCGCGGTCTTCTTGATTTATTGTTCGATAGGGAGGAGCCGATCCATGCGCTTGATTCCACTGTCCCGTCGTGATGTTGTCCGCGCCGCCGGCGCTGCGGCGTTGAGCCTCGCTAGCGGCGGTTTGCTCGCCGCCTGCGGCGCGGCGGCCACAGTGAGCACCAATACCACGGCCGCCGCGCCGGCCACGAGCACCGTCGCCGCCGTCAGCGCTGCGACGACTGCGGCGGCGACAACTGCGGCGGCTCCCAGCACGGCCCAGACCGCGTCCACGGCTGCGGCGACAGCGAAGACCTCGAGCGCCGCGGCCGCTCCTGCCGCTCACGCCAACGCCGTCGACTTCTGGCAGTGGGGGAGCGGCTATGTCCCCGGCTTCGACACGCTGACCGCGGCCTACGTCGCCGCCAATGCCGGTAAGCAGGTCGTGCCATCCAACCCAAGCGGCTACTGGAATAAGGTGGTGGCCACGCTGGCCGCCGGAACCGGGCCGGACGTGTTCCTCATGAACAACGTCAACTTTAAGCAGTATGCCAAGAACGGCTCGGTGGCCGATCTCTCCTCGTACGTCAACGCCGACAAAGCAGCGTCGGCCAACTTCAAGGCGATGCTGGCGTCGGCCCAGGATTGGTACCAGTATCATGGCAAGGCTATGGGCATGCCCTGGGACTACAGTACCGGCGTGGTCAGCTACAACCTTGACCAGTTCAAGGCGGCCAGTCTCACGCCGCCGGCGGAACTGGGTCAGCAGTGGAACTGGACCACCATGCGCGATTACGCCACGAAACTGAGCCAGAAGCAGGGCAGCAGCCAAACGCGCAGCGGCATGTGGGTGTACAACGGGCTGGAAAACGGCTGGTATACCTTCGCGGTTGCCAGCGGCGCTCAGTTCTTCAACGCCAATCTGGATCAATGCACGATCTCCTCGCCGGAGGCGGCCGCCGGGCTGGAATTCCTGCTCAGTATGATGAAGGACGGCGTCGCAGCGCCTCAGTCTTTCCAGGACACCGCCCTCAAGGCCAACAACAGCGACAACAACGGCGAGATCTTTACCCACGGCGTCACGTCGATGATGCTGGATGGAGACTGGATGTTCACCGCCTACGAGAAGGTGAAGAGCCTCAGTTGGGATGCTACCATCTTCCCCTACGCCCCCAACGGCAAGACGGCGAATACCTCCAACTTGCGCGGTCTGGTCATGAACCCTGCTGCCAAGCAGAAGGACCAGGCCTGGGCCTGGATGGCCTACCTCATGACGCCGGCGGTCCAGAACCAAATCCCCCAGCTCCTGGGCGAGGTGCCGGCAAACAACGACGCCGCCAAGACCTACTATTTCGACCCGACGAAGGGCGGGCCGCCGGCCGGGCGGAAGACCCTGGCGCCGGACCTCGACGCGACCACGCCCTTGCCGGCCAGCGACCTTGTCGCCTGGGGCGATATCAGCAAGGCTGCCGGCAAGTGGATCGGCCAGGTCTACCAGTTCACCCTGGCCCCGGCGGACGCGCTCAAGCAGCTCCAGGATGAAATCAACGGGATGATCGCCGCCGCCAAGCCAAAGTAGCGGCCCGCACGCCGCCTGGATAACTTCGGGCGGCGGCGTCAGCCGGAAGGGCCGTACCGCCGGTCAATGGACGGGTACCGGCGCCTTCAAATGCCAGGGGCCGGCGATCGCCACTGCCGGCGACTTTAGCGTGATACTGAGGGCAGCGGCGCCAACCGCCGGCAAGGCGATGCTGACTTGCGTCGTTTGGTAGACGTCGCCTGCCCCGCCAGACTGGAAGGCCACGCCATTGCCGTTGACCGCGATCTGCTCCGGTCCGACCAGCTTACGGCCATCGCGCCAATCGCCCGCTGCCAGGTGCAATAGCAGCCGGCGCTCGCCGCGCTGGTCGATGATCTCGGCATACGGGATTTGCAGCGTGTCCGTGCCGAGCGTCAATGTCGCGTTGAGCGGAATGTGGTCCCCCACCTGCGTACCGGTAAGAGGTACCTGGACCGTTGCTTCCCCCGTTTCCGACACCGTGACGAAGGGGATATCGAGCTGCACCGTGTGGACGTCCGCCGGCAGCCGTGGAACCACCGCATCGCTGACGTAGTGGCCGCCGGCGTCGGGGAAGGTCCGCTCACGGGACCGGCCCTCTGGGTATGCACGCCCGTGGTCGTCGTGCAGCACCAGATGCCGCATGCCGGGCATACCACCGAGTGTCCGCACGAAGCGCAACGGCGGCGCAGCCTGGCCGGTGAGCTGCACCACCGTCTGCGTCGTGTCCGCGAAGGCGGCCTTCGCTCGTTTGAGCCGCGACTTCAGTCGCCGGGCGCCCGTTGCAAGTGCGCCAGAGTTGCCGGTTGCACCATTTAGTGGTGGTTGCCCTGCTGCTCCAGCAACGCGCGCAGACGCTGGATCTCCGCCTTGGCTCGCTCGTGTGCGGCCTCCGCCTGCTGGCGTGCGGCCTCTTGCTCGTGTAAGCGCAAGTAAGCCCCCGCGAGCGGCGATGCCGGCTCACCTGTCGGGTGGTCAAGCACGGCCAGATAGTCGTCGCGGATGACGAAGGACACCGGCAGTACCGTGCTGGCGATGCCGCCATCCGGCCCCGTGGGCAATGGCGCGGCGGACCCGTCGCGGCGGAGCGTCCAGCTGTGGATGCGCGGTAGGTGGAAGCGCTTCTCCGGGTTGAAGACGAAGTACTCTCGGACCCCGAGTTTGGCGTAGCGCCCACGCTTTTCTTCCATGTCGACGCGCCGCGTGTCCTTGGAGAGGAGCTCGGCCAGCAGGTCGGGCGACTTCCCTTCGACCACCGGGTCGTACTCCTCGCGGTTGTAATCCGGCACGCCAAGCGCCACCAGTAGGTCGGGGAGGAGCTTGTCGGTAGGTTTGGCGGGATCCATGAGTAACCAGCGGTCGCGGGTCACATAGCAACTGGGGCCGGCGAAGCGTTCGCGCAGCACCGCGCAGCAGTAGTCCTGTTCGCGATGATGCCAGTCGGTCGCCATCGGCTCATCCTGCTTTTCCCACCCTTCCAGGTGCAAGGGGTCCGGCAGGCGGGCCTCCGCCGCGATACTGCGCAGCATTGGT
>JBPCLN010000045.1:0-6858 GCA_051003235.1 Chloroflexota bacterium
AGCGGGCCCAGGAACTGGAGCCGGAGGTGCAGTGGCCGGCCACCGGCGATGTTGCCTTCGCCCACTTCCCGCAGGAGGGGTGGGCCGATGGCCCGCTACTGGTACGGTCGCTCGTCACGGCGGCGCAGGCGCTCGGCGCTGAGCTGCATCAGAACGACGGCGTGACGGCGCTTGATCTTGCCGGCGACCGCATCACCGGCGTCGTCCTGGCTTCCGGAATGCGGCCGGCTGCCGATCAGGTCGTCATCGCCGCCGGACGCTGGAGCGACCGCGTCGCCGCCCTGGCGGGGCTGCACCTGCCGCTGGCGCCGACCTGCGGCCTGCTCGCGGTGACCGCACCTATAGCGCGCGGTTCGCGCAGCGTCGTCCATGCGCCGGGCGTGCATTTCCGACCGGAAGGCGACGGGCGGATCCTGCTGCAGGACGACGCCATCGACGCGCTGGTGGAGCCCACCACACCGCGCGATCCCAACCTGCCGGCCTGCCGCGAACTCTGGCGCCGGGCCGGCGCCTACCTGCCGGCGCTGGCCGCCGCCGCTATCGTCGAGGCGCGGGTTGGCATCCGCGCTCTTCCCTCCGACGGCTATCCAGTGGTTGGTCCTGCCCCCGGCTGCGGCGGGCTCTACCTGGCGGTGACACACAGTGGCATGACGCTGGGACCGCTCCTGGGGGAACTCGTCGCGGCCGAGTTGCTAGGTGCGGCCGATCCCCGCCTTGCCACCTTCCGGCCCGAGCGCTGCGTCACGCGCCGGTAAGGAGCAACCGCCGGGTCGTGCGTCGTGGTAGAGTCGAACGACCGGACCGGGTGTGGCGCCGGTACGCATTGGGAATGTGGAGGCAGGCGGATGGCCCTGACGGCGGAACAGCCAGTTGATGCAGCATTAACGCCGGCGATCGAGACGTTGCTCCGTCGGACCTTTACAGCGGACGGTACGGGTGCCGCCGTCATTGCCGTGCGGCGCGGGCAGACCGTCTTTCGGGCGGCCTACGGTCGGGCGAACCTGGAACTGGTCGTGCCGATGCAACCGGACATGGTCTTCCGGCTGGCATCCCTCACCAAGCAGATCACGGCAGTCGCCATCCTGATGCTGGCGGAACAGGGGCGCTTGGCGCTCGACGCCGACATCAGCAGCCTCCTGCCCGGCTACCCGCGGCGGGAGCAGCCGGTGACGGTGCATCATCTCCTCACGCATACCTCCGGCGTCAACAGTTTCCGCAATCCCGACCAGGCACGCGCCTTGCCCCGACGGGACCTGACTATGGCGGAAATGCTGGTGCAGGTGGCGGAGGCGCCGCCGGAATCGGCGCCCGGCGAACGCTTCCTCTACAACAACGCCGGCTACAACCTGCTCGGCGCGATCCTCCAGCAGGCGTCCGGCCAGACCTACGAGCAGTTCCTGCAGGAGCACATCTTCGGACCGCTCGGCATGGCGCAGACCTATTACGAGCATCCCGAGCGGATCATCCCCGGCCGGGTCACCGGCTACGTGCCTGTTCCGAACGTCCTCCAGAATGTGCAGTTCGTCAACGTGAGTCTGGCCTTCGCCGCCGGTGGCTTGCTGTCCTCCGTCGATGACCTCGCGCGTTGGCATGCCGCCCTCACGGCGAACCGCCTCCTGCGGAGGGAGACGCTGGAACTGGCCTTTACCTCGGCCACGCTAAATGACGGCACAACGGTCGGCTACGGTTACGGCTGGCATCTTCGTTCCTACGAGGGCCATCGCATCACCGAGCACGGTGGCGAGTTTGCGGGTTTCCATAATCATGCGCTGCGTCTGCCCGACGACGACGTCTATGTCGTCGTACTGACCAATCAGTTACCGGGCGTGACGCCACCATCGCAACTGACTATGCGCATTGCCGCCTTGCTGCTCGGCAAGCCTTACCAGGACCCGGTCGCGATCACCCTGCCGGCCGCCACGCTGGCGCGCTACTGTGGCACCTATCAGACCCGCGTCGGTGAGGTACTGACGGTCGGCTATGACGGCGACCAGCTCTTCCTGCAGCCTGCCGGCGGCAGCCCCCAACCGATCTATCCCGAAGCGCCGACCCGCTTCTTCTTCCGCGACTCTTTTACCCGCCTGACCTTCCGTGAAGACCCGGACGGCACGACGAACAGTTTCCAGACGCAGGACCGGGGCGGTCCGGTGCGCGATGCCGTGCGCAGCGATGGGTAGTGCGCACCGCGCGACCCATCGCTCCGGGCAACAGGGCCGCCTGTCACGCCGTTTGTGCTCCAGTCATTACTGTTCGTAGTCGCGGACACGCTGGAATATTTGCCTGAGCCGAACGGACACCGTGGGGAATACGGGGCAGGTCAATAGATCGCCCTCGCGGAGGATCACCGGTAGACCGTAGTATCCGCCACCGACATATGCATCACCGGCAAGGGTGTATTGGGTGATGGTCCGTGCTGGCGGGTTGACGACCCAATAGTTGGGCAGCCCGTTGCGCTCGTACGTTTTGAAGAGGTCGCCGCCGGGCGCGTGCTCCGCGCGCGTGCTCGGTGACAGGATCTCGATCACCAGATCCGGAACGCCTTCCCAGGCTCGGCGGCCGTGGAGATGCTCGCGCCCAGGACGTACGAAGAATAGATCGGGGTGTGTGACGTCCTTCGCCGCCGCTCCGTGCGTCGGGAAGTCCAGTGCGACAGCGCGGGTCCCGATATACAGCCGGCCCCAACCGGCATGCTCGGCCGTCAGGAGGAAGTCGATCAACGCAACGAGCACATCGGCGTGGTTGCCATCCGGCGCGTTGCGCACAACAAACTCCCCTCCAACAATGTCATAGATGGAATCGTCGTCGGGTAGCTCCGTCAGGTCTGCTAAGGTGTGCTGTCGTCTTGGGGTGACCACCGGCTTCCTCACTCTCCGCCCCGCCGCGGCGCCAAACGCTCCCCCAAGTATCGCCTCTCCCGGCTAGGAACGGTAGAGAGCGTCGCGCCGTCCCGATCGCACAGTCAGCCGTCTCGCGGCCGACGGCTCTGCCCACACGAACCGGATGGCCCGATTATGCAGGCGATCGTGCGAATCGTGTGTGGCGCCTGCCCGCCGAATGCCGGATGATACCAGCGTGTGAGAGCGTCGCAGCGTGGAGGATCGGTGCCGGCGCCGTAGGTACGGAGGGAACGGAAAGTCATGGCAGTTGGCGTAGAACAGCAGAGCGACACGGTGGAAGTTCAGGTGATCGGGGCGTTCGTGGCGGCCTGGAACACGCGGGACGAGGCGGAGCGGCGGCGGCTGCTCGAGCGGTGCTGGGCGGAGGATGGTGTCTTCATCCATTCCAGTGGAGAGTTCGCCGGGCGCAAGGCGCAGGAGAGCAATATTCGGTCCTCTGTTGAACAGTGGCCGGCCGGAGCGCATGTGGAGATCAGTCCCGTCGAAGAGCATCACCGTTGGTTCGAGTACACCTGGAGAATCCTCCGTCCCGATGGCTCACTCTTCGCGTCGGGCATGCACGTGGCTGAGCGGGCGGCCGATGGACGCCTTCAAAAGGTCATCAACTTCCCGATCCCCAGTGTCGGCGGGTAACCGCGCTCCCGCCTTTCAAACCCTGGCCCAGATCGTTCACGCCGTTGATGAATGATGAATTAAGGAGTACACGGGTAAATGAAAGCAGCCGTTATGACGCGGTACGCCGCGCCACTGGAAATCCAGCAACTGCCGGCGCCGGTACCCGGACCGCGCGATGCGCTCATTCGGGTTGCGGCATGCGGTATCTGCCGCAGCGACTGGCACCTCTGGCAGCGGAACCTGGTTCATCTCGGCCTGGATCCGGCGCTGCCCTTCGTCCCCGGCCACGAGTTCGGGGGCGTGGTGGAAGCGGTGGGCGCCGACATCCACCACTTTACCGTGGGTGAGCGGGTCAGCGTGCCGTTTCACCTGGCGTGCGGCCATTGCGAGTATTGCCTGACCGGACGGTCCAACGTCTGCCTCGCCTACGGCATCATTGGCGTTCACCATAGCGGCGGTTACGGCCAGCAGTCGGTCGTCCCCAACGCCGACGTCAACCTGGTTCACCTGCCGGACGACGTCGACTTCGTGACGGCCGCCGCGCTCGGCTGCCGTTACATGACCGCCTTCCACGGCGTCGGTGAGCGCGCTCGCCTCCGACCAGGCGAGTGGGTGGCCGTGTTCGGCATCGGCGGCATCGGCATCGCTTCGGTGCAGATCGCGGCAGCAATGGGCGCCCGCGTGCTGGCGGTGAGCCGCAGTGACGACAAGTTGCAGCAAGCCAAAGCGGAAGGCGCCGAGGCCACCGTTCGGGCCGGCGATGATGCCGTGGCGGCCATCAAGGACATCACCGGTGGCGGCGCCGATGTGACGATCGATGCGCTGGGTATCCCGAAGACGGTTCTGCCGGCGATCCTCGCCCTGAAGAAGAGCGGACGCATGGTCCGCATGGGCTTCACCAACAAGGAAGAGGCCGGCGTGATCGCCCTGCCCGTGGACGCCATGACGGCGCAAGAGTTGGAGTTCATCGGCAGTTGGGGCTGTCCGGTCACCAGCTACCCGCGCCTGCTCAGCATGGTCGCGACCGGCAAGCTCAATCCGCGCCGCCTGGTCGATCGCACGGTGCCCGTGGAAGAGGTGAGCGCCGTACTCGAGACAATGACCGACTACCGCACGCGCGGCTTCAACGTCATCAACGCCTGGTAATGGCCGTCACGTTTACGGCAAGTCCAGTCGATCCGCCTCCGCCGGCTCCAAGAGCAGGACGCGCGGCCCGTTCTTCGATGAACAACGCGATGCGGGAGAGGATATCCCTACCGAGGATCGTGGGAATAGGGGGCATCTCCGGACCCGGCCACCGACACCGCCAACGCCCGGCCCTGGGGAGAAAGAGGGCAAGTGGGACCGAGGAATAACGCATCACTTGGTGCAAGCACCGTACGGTCCGCTCCAGAGTCGACCAAGAATTGCACATCGAAACGGCGGTTCTCCAGGCGTGGAAACGACAAAGTGCCATTGACAAATGGGCGTAGCCTGCCACGCGCGTAGGCAAAATAGCCGCGAATCAGCTCTCAGATGATGACAATGGTATCGTCGTGCGTGAAGAAGTCGAAGAACGTGTGCCCCGGCGGCACCCCCTGTTTTCGAAGCTCGGCGATCAACCATGCCTTGTCGGTCCCAGTGCCCACCACAGCCTCGTCGTAAATGGCGACCCATTGCTCCGGGTAGCGCTCCAGCAGTTCATCATAGTGCGCCTGGCCGAACTCAACGTTTTGATGGAACCGGGCCTGTTCTTCCTGGATTTCCTCAACATCGATCATCGGTTGACGCCTCCACTCCACTGCCGGATCACTATACCGCGCAGTCGTGAGGCGCAGACGATCTGCCGTTCGGTGCTCCACATGATTCGCCCCCGCGCCTCACGACCGTCTGGTAGCGGCACGGCCCACCGCGAGCGGACCGTTCGTCGTCGGCCAGATGTCTGACACCGCGAAAGCGACGGCATCGTCCAGGGGCATCTGCCACCCGATGGTGAACGCCGCCTGGAAGGCGGCGTCCCCGAGCGCCGCTTGTAGGTGGGGCTGCCACGCCTCTGACTTCAGCGCAGCATCGGGAAAGTTGCGCTCACGGTGCTCACCATGCGCGGCGTCGAGTGCCGCTACCGCCCCAGCTAGGTGCGCCGCCCGTTCCAGGCGCCCTGCCCGGAACGCCAGTCCGGCGCTGCGCTCCAGGTTATTGGCGACGCCGACCCAGATCCCATAGTCGTGTTGGAACAGGAGTGCTTCACGCGCGTATTGCCGCGCCGCCTCCAGTTCGCCCAATGCTGCCAAGACACCGACCAGCCGATCTAGGCAGATTGCGACGTTCCAGCGGGCTGCCAGTCGGCGGGACAGGGCAAGGCTGCGCTCCAGCAGTTCGCGGGCCCGGCCTGCGTCGTTCGCGACGAAAGCACGCATACCCATCGCGCGATAGGTGTCGGCTGCGCCATGCTCGTTACCGTGAGCCAGGAAGATCGCCAGGCTACGTTCCAACAACGCGGGCTGCTCCGGCACCTCTCGCGGATCAGTCGACGGCTGGGCGGCGAAGTTATAGGCCCAGCCCAATCCCCACCAATCATCGCTCTGCTCTAACAGAGTGATCGCCCGCGCATACAGTTTGCTCGTTTCGCGCCAGTCCCCTCCCCGCTTGAGCAAGACGCCGAGACCCAGGCAGGCATAACCGGCAACGGCCGAATCACCGACTTCCTGGGCGATCGCCAGGCTCTCAGCGAGGAGCGGGCGGGCCGCCTCGTGCCGTTCGTCGAACGTGGCGATCAGGAAGGCGGCGCCGAATAGGGCCATGGCCCGGGCCGGCACGCGCAGGCCCTCGGAGGCGGCCAGCACCGGCAGCAGCAACCCCTTCCCTTCGATGACGCGCCAGCGGGGCACGAAGGAGAACCAGAGGGCGCCGACCAGACGGAGGGCCTGGTCGTGCTCTCCACCCTCCGCCAACCAGAGCGAGGCGGCGCGGAAGTTCTCCATCTCCGCCTCGGTTCGGTCCAGCCAGGTGACGATAGCCGGACCTTGTAACTCGCGCTCCGCCGTTTCGGCTAGCGCCAGGAAATAGGCGGCGTGACGGCGCCGCGTTTCCTGTTCCTCGCTTGCTATGACGAGGCGCTCGCGGGCAAATTCCAACAGCGTCTCCAGCATCCAGAAGCGCGGCTGTTCATCTTCACCCTCTTGCTGGCGGACCAGGCTGTGATCGACCAGCGTCGCAAGGTCATCGAGCGTTGCGCCATCTCTGGTCTGAAAATGGCGTCTCAGCCTGCTTCCTTCAAGGTGATCTCGACGGTGTAACCGAGGGCGTGGAGTTGGGCGACGGCGCGCTGGCGGGCGCGCTCGCGGCGTCGGGCGTCGCGCTCAGTGGG
>JBPCLN010000046.1:0-4794 GCA_051003235.1 Chloroflexota bacterium
TCGGTTTCGCTAATCACCTTGATCCGCCCTGACGCCAACAGGTTGAGCGCCGAGGCCGGCATCCCCTTGAGGAAGACAAATTCGCCGTGCTGGAAGTGGCGCGGGAAAAAGTGCCGCGCCACCTGGGTGAGAACAACGGGTGGCAGCGAGGCAAACAGGCGAATGGACGCCAGGAGGGCGACGCGCTCGACCTCATCTCAGCGAACAGTGTCATTCGTCATAGTGCGCAGTCACCGCCCAGCTTCGGCTGCATGGGCGGTCCCTGAGCATGCGTGATCCCCATACTGGCTCAATCTCTCGGTTCGTTCTTCCGGCATCAGCACCATAGCAGACTGCGTTCGCTGATGATCAAAGGCGGGTACGATCGAAGGCGTACACAGGCTGAGGGGAGTAGGCATGACCGCAACGATCAATCTTGGCTACCCACGCGTCGGCAGCCGGCGTGAGCTCAAGCGCGCCCTGGAAGGCTACTGGAAAGGCACGCTGTCCAACGAGCACCTACAGCGTGTCGCGGCTGCCATCCGCGCAACCAACTGGCGTATTCAGCGCGACGCCGGCATCGACCTTATCCCGTCGAACGATTTTTCGCTCTATGATCATGTGCTGGATACGATTGCCCTCGTCGGTGCGGTACCACCGCGCTTCGCCTGGAATGGGGATGCAGTCAGTCTCGACCTCTATTTCACCATGGCGCGGGGCGGCAAGGCGCGCGGCCGCGACGTTCCGGCTCTTGACCTGACGAAGTGGTTTGACACGAACTATCACTATCTGGTGCCGGAATTCCAGCGCGGACAGCAGTTCCGTTGCTCCAGTACGAAGCCGCTGGACGAGTTCGCCGAGGCGCAAGCGTTGGGCATCACCACCCGACCGGTGCTGTCCTAGCCACCGCGGAGCAAGCGGTGACATCTCGCCGCGAGTCCCCACGCACCCGCAACCCGACCGTCCGCGCAAAGCTGGCGCAACTGGGCACCGTTGAGGCCAGGCGACCGCAGCCGTTTGCTCAACGCCGCCCGCTGCAACAGGCGGTGCTGGGATTGCCACGCTTCCCGACGACGACCATCGGCTCCTTCCCTCAGACAGCAGACGTACGTCAAGCGCGGTCCCAGCGTGCCAGGGGTGTACTCTCCGCCGAGGCCTACGACAATTTTATCGCGCAGCAGATTGCGGCGGTGATCCGGCTCCAGGAAGAACTCGGACTCGACGTGTTGGTCCACGGCGAGCCTGAGCGCAGCGACATGGTGGAGTATTTCGGCGAGCAACTGGACGGCTTCGCCGGCACCGAGCACGGCTGGGTGCAGTCCTATGGCTCACGCTGCGTGCGTCCCCCCATCCTCTACGGCGACGTGTTCCGCCCACACCCGATGACGGTACGCTGGGCAACGTATGCGCAATCGCTCACCAACATGCCGGTGAAGGGCATGCTGACCGGGCCGATCACGATGCTGAACTGGTCCTTTGTGCGCGACGACCAGCCGCGGGCGGACACGGTCCGCGCCGTGGCGCTCGCGCTCCGTGAGGAAGTGACCGATCTCGAAGCGGCCGGCATCCGCATCATTCAGATCGACGAGCCGGCCCTGCGCGAGGGGCTACCGCTGCGGCGTGCCGAACGGGCCGCCTATCTCGACGGGATGGTCGAGTTTTTCCTTCTCGTTTCGTTGGGCGCTCCCGCCGAGACCCAGATCCACACCCACATGTGCTACAGCGCCTTCGGCGACATCATCGAGACGCTCAGCGCGTTCGATGCCGATGTGCTCTCCATTGAGCACGCGCGTTCCGGCCTGGAACTGTTGGCGGACTTCCGCCGCGAGCATTACGACAAGGAGATCGACCCCGGCGTCTATGACGTGCATTCACTGCGCGTCCCGACGGTTGAGGAAATTGTCGCCAACCTTCGAGCTGTCTTGACCGTCATCGATACGGACCTCCTTTGAGTCAATCCCGACTGTGGCCTGAAGACGCGCGACTACCCGGAGGTGACGGCCGCGCTACGAAACCTGGTGGCGGCCGCTCGCACGCTGCGTGGCAACTGAGTGGGGCCGCGACCGTCGCCCAAGCTGCATGCCACCGTAGTCGCGGCCCCGCTCCCACGGGCCCTGCCCGCCGGTCTCCAGCGCCGTGCCGTCCCACGGACTATACTCCGAGTCAAGGTGAGGGCTTGGGCAAATTCGGGAAGCGGTAAGGAGCTGCAATGCCACACTATCGGTATCTGATCATCGGCGGCGGAATGACGGCGGACGCAGCTGCCGGCGGCATCCGAGAAGTCGATCCCATCGGCACGATCGGCCTGATTGGCGCCGAAATGGACCCGCCCTACAATCGACCGCCGCTCACGAAAGGGCTGTGGAAAGGCGACGAACTGGAGAGCGTCTGGCGTCACACCACCGATGAAGGCGTCGTGCGGCATCTCGGCCGGCGCGCGCAGTCCCTTGATTCGGCCAACAAGCGCGTGGTCGATGACCAGGGGACGACCTACACCTATGAGCAGTGCCTGCTGGCAACCGGCGGCACACCACGCACACTGCCCTTCGGCGGCGACCAGGTCATCTACTACCGAACGCTGGAGACGTACCGCCTGCTCCGGGCCCTGACGGACCAGCGGCAACGCTTCGCTGTCATTGGCGGCGGCTTTATCGGCTCGGAGATTGCCGCCGCGCTGGCGATGAACGGCAAACAGGTCACGATGCTCTTCCCCGAGGCCGGGGTTTGCGCCCGGGTGTTCCCGGAGGATCTGGTGCGCTTCCTGAACGATTACTATCGCCAGAAGGGCGTGGAGATGCTCACCGGCGCCTCCGTCGTCGGCATTGAAGCCCGGCAGGAGCGGCTGGCGGTGCAGGCCCGCCATAGCGTCGGCGCAGAGGCGCAGGAGTATGTGGTCGATGGCGTAATTGCAGGATTGGGCATCCGGCCAAACGTCGAACTTGCCCAAGCAGCCGGGCTGGCGGTAGACAACGGCATTCTCGTAGACGAGTTGATGCGGACCAGCAATTCGAGCATCTTTGCTGCCGGTGACGTGGCGGCGTTCGTCAACCCCACCCTCGGCAAACGGATGCGCGTAGAGCATGAGGACAACGCCAATACGATGGGGATGCGGGCGGGGCACACCATGGCGGGGCGAGCTGATCCCTATACCTACCTGCCCTTCTTCTACTCCGACCTGTTCGACCTCGGCTATGAAGCGGTCGGCGAGCTCGACTCCCGCCTGGAGACGGTCGCCGACTGGAAGGATCCCTTCCATGAGGGCGTAGTGTATTATCTGCGCGACGGGCGAGTGCGCGGGGTACTCCTCTGGAACGTCTGGGAACAGGTCGAGGCAGCACGCCGGCTGATTGCCGAGCCCGGGCCGTTCCGAGCAGCGGACCTGAAGGGGCGCCTTCCGGCCGCTACCTGAGCCGTCCGGTGGAACCTGGCGTCGGCCTTGGACACGTCCTGCGGCAAGCCGCGCTATGACCCGGCAGGCGCGCCGGCACTGCAGATATACCGGACCCGATGTCCGTCGAGTGACGCGGGGAGGGCCTGCCTGATCAAGCACGAGCGCTGGCGCCCAGGGCCGGTCCTCGCGCAGATACGTGCCCGTCTGTACGACAATACCGGCTAGAAACAATGGCAGGCCGTGCTCGTCAACGTCGACCGGCCGGATTGGAGACACAGAATTCATCACGACTTACCATCCCTTCGTGTGCCCCATGCGTTGCCCAATTCCCCAGGCTCAAGCCGCCTGGCTGGCCGGCATGTTGGACCACGAGATCCCAATCAGGTGCTCCGTCGGATAGGCGCAGCGGGTGCAGGCCAGAACCGCGGCAACCGTCTGCCGCCGGCCCGGCTGCGGTGTCAGGTAGGCGGGCAACCGGGGCGCACCGCCGAACGCACGCCCTTTGCCGCAGCCAGGGCACGTCGCGTCAAAGGCGCCGAGCTCACTCAAGGCGTACACGACCTGCTGACGAATATCGGTGGTGCCGTTCATAGCCAACTCCTTCTCGTCTACCAGCATTGATGGTCAGTGCCGGCCCACCGCACCGGACGGATTGACCCGAACAATACCCGACCATTTCAGTAGGAGTTTGACATCCGGTGCAGCCACGGCACTGCAACGTCCGGGCTCTTCCTCGGGCCGCCGGACCGTATCGTGCGCCGGGCGATGCCGGTAACAGACACTGAGCGTGTGTCGAGCGAGGCGGTAGACTTCTATACAAGGCAGGATGCCAGTGGTGTGGAGCGGGGATGATGCAGCCGATCGCACGGGTTCAGTCGGTCAACGTCGGACCGCCTCAGTCACGGCAGCGCCGGCTGGGAAATGGGACAACGTCGCGTCACTACGTCACCGCGATCGACAAGCAGCCCGTCACCGGACCGGTGCTGGTCGGTCGATTGGGTCTGGTGGGCGATGCGCAGGGGGATACGGTCAACCATGGCGGGCCCGATAAGGCCGTCCACCTGCACTTCCGCCAGCACCTTGCGTGGCTGAGCGCCCTGGCTGGTCGGCCGATCCTCCCGGGGGAGATCGGGGAGAACCTGACCTTGACTGCCGCCTCAGCCGACGCTGCGGAGCCGGCGGAAGGTGACTTCTGTATTGGCGATGTGCTGGAAATAAGTAGCGCAATCTTGCAGGTGACCCAGCCGCGCATCCCCTGTTACAAGCAGGCCGAGCAGACGCAGGTGCCGGATGTGGCAGCGCGAATCGTGGCAGCCGAGCGACCGGGGTTGTACGTCCGCGTACTGACCGAAGGTGTTGTACAGGCGGGTGATCTGGTCTACCTCGCGCAGCGACCGCAACCGGAGTGGACAGTACTGCGCGTA
>JBPCLN010000047.1:0-22537 GCA_051003235.1 Chloroflexota bacterium
CAGATGGTCGCAGTGGCCATCACGGCCATCGCTTCCTTGCTGCCGGCGCTGCCGGCCCAGGCCGCCGCGGCCTATCTCTTGCCCTGGCGGCCCGGCGATTATTACGAGTGCATTCAAGGCAATAACAGTGTGGCTGACCACCAGGGGATTGAGGCCTACGCCTTCGACTTCCCGATGGCGCCGGGGACGCTGCTGCTGGCGGCGCGCGCCGGCACGGTGACAATGGTGAAAAGCGATTCCAATGTGGGCGGTTTCAATGTCGCTTTTGCCGGCGACGCCAACTACGTAGTGATCGATCATGGCGACGGCACCCAGGCGCTCTATTTGCATCTTATGTACCATGGCGCGCTCGTCCAGGTCGGGCAACCGGTGCAGCAGGGGCAGCCCATCGCCATGAGCGGCGACACTGGCTGGACCAGCGGTCCCCACCTGCACTTCGCCGTAGAGAAAAGTTCGTCGACCGAGCACCTCACGCCGTCGACGCCGATCAGCTTCGCGGACGACGACGACTGGGGCGGCGTACCACAACCGGGTCGCTGGTATACCTCGCAGAATGTGCTATCGACGCCCATGCCGGTGTTGCCGCCAATCGTGCAGTCCCGACGGCTCACGCCGGTGGCAGCCATCGCCACGTCGACCGAAGGCAACAAGCTGGACTACGGCATCCCGCATGGCCACTTTTTCAAAGAGGCCAATGGCGCCGGTGGCGCCGGCATCACGGGCTACCTCGCCACCGACGACGAGCGAGTGCCGATCTGGCAGCACTTCGCCGGCCTGGGCGGCGTCGGCGCCCTGGGCTATCCGATCGCCGATCGCTTCACCCTGGATGGCTTCACGGTCCAAGCCTTCCAGAAGGCGGTGCTGCAATGGCATCCCAGCGACGGGCAGTTCTACTTTCTGAACGTGCTGGACCTCCTGCACGATCACGGTGACGACGGTTGGCTACAGAGCAAACGCCAGATCCCGCCGGCAGCCGCCAACAGCGCCGATGCCGGCCTATCCTGGAATCAGGTTATGGCCCGCCACCTGGCCTTCCTGGCGGCGAGCCCCACCCTCCAGGCGTTCTACTTTGCGACACCGGACTGGTTGGATCGCTACGGCTTGCCCACCAGCACCGTCACCGACGAAGGCAACGTGCTGGTGGTGCGCTGCCAGCGGGCGGCGCTGCAACTCTGGAAGGTGAATGAACCCTTCGCTCAGGCGGGTCAGGTGACGGTCGCCAACGGCGGCGACTTGCTCAAGGAACGCGGCTGGCTCCCCGGCTACGCCACCGCTGTCGATTATGCGCCGGTGCCGTGAGGGACCCCTACAGCACCGCGCCAAGGATCCAGGGGTTGAACTCTTCGTCGCCCATGCCGTTGCGTTCGCTCTTGCTCGCTTTGCCGGAGGCAACGGCCAGCAGTTCCTCAAAGATTTCCTGACCCACCTGCTCCACCGGCACTCCGTCCAGGATGCGCCCGGCGTTGATATCCATGTCTTCGACCATCTGTTGGTAGAGCACGGCGTTGGTGGCGATCTTGATCGAAGGCGCCGGCTTGAAGCCGAAGACGGAACCGCGTCCTGTGGTGAAGGCGACGATATTGCAGCCGCTCGCCACCTGCCCGGTGACGGATACCGGATCGTAGCCGGGCGTGTCAATGTGGATGAAGCCGCGCGCCGTGATTGGCTCGGCGTACTCGTAGACGCCGTTGAGCGGCGTGGTGCCACCCTTGGCGACGGCGCCGAGCGACTTCTCGTAGATCGTCGTCAGTCCGCCGGCCTTGTTGCCGGGCGAGGGGTTGTTGTCGATCTCGAAGTTGTTGCGCGCGGTGTAGTCTTCCCACCAGTGGATGCGTTCCACCAGTTTCTCGCCCACGGCGCGGGAGCTGGCGCGACGGGTGAGCATATGCTCGGCGCCGTAGACCTCCGTCGTTTCGCCCAGGGCGACGGTGCCGCCCTGCCGCACGATCAGGTCGGCGGCATAGCCGAGCGCGGGGTTGGCGGTCACGCCGGACCAGCCGTCGCTTCCGCCACACTGGAGGGCGAGCGTCAATTCGCTCGCCGGCACTGTCGTTCGCCGGCAGCGTTCCGCTTCCGGCAGGAGCGCTGCCACCGCGCGGATGCCGGCTTCGATTGTCTGCCGCGAGCCGCCAACATCCTGAATCACCAGTAAGGGGATGGGGCCATGGCCGGCGGCAGCGAGCAGGCCGGTGTTCTGGACCAGGTCCGTCACCTGATTAATTTCGCAGCCGAGGCCGACGATGACGGCCGCGGCCACGCAGGGGTGGTGGGCGAAGCCGGCCAGCGTGCGTTGCAGCAAGGCGACCTCCCGGCTGCCGTAGCGGGAGCCGCAGCCGCTCTTATGGGTCAGTCCGATCACGCCGTCGACGTGGGGAAAGTCGCGCAAACGGTCGCCACTGAAGTGCTCCATGATATGGCGCACGACGCCCGAACTGCAGTTGACTGACGGGATCACGGCGATATAGTTGCGGGTTCCAACTCGTCCATCCTGGCGTACGAAGCCTTCAAACGTTCGCTGCTTCGTGGCCGGCGCCGGCTGCACGTCCAGGGCATCGACGCCGAAAGCATAGTCCCGCGAGAATTCACGTACGCCCAGATTCTGCGTATGCACATGGTCGCCCGGCGCAATCGGGCGGGTGGCGAAGCCGATGATCTGCCCGTACCGGCGCACCGGCTCGCCTTCGCCAATCCGGCGCAGCGCCACCTTGTGGCCGGCGGGCACGGGTCGGGTGACGTGCAGCACGTCGCCGTTCCAACGCAGCCGCGTCCCTGGCGCCAGGGTCTGCTTGGCGATGACTACATCGTCGAGCGGATGCAGGCGGATCGCCACCGTCTCGAGGTCGATGGGCAGGGCCGGAGCGGTCTCCAGCAATGCATTGATCGTTTGTTCGGGGGCGTTGGGCATCAGGACATTCCTTTCGGCTCCGTCGCGCGTGGCCGGAGCATTCGGTTGTAGTGTACGGGCTGGGTAGGACCATCGGGGGCGGGGCGGCCGGCGGCGCGTAACCTTCAACCAGTCGTTTCGTGTATGCAACGGGACGCACCGCCAGGCGGAAGCGCTTCCAACCGCCGGATCTTTGCGGCATATGCATGGATCAAAGCGTTTTAAGTCATAAGTGAGGACCCCGCATGGCCCGCCAGTTCCGCATCATCCTGTTACCAATGCTGCTCCTGGCCGGCATACTCACTCCCGGTGCGGCCGGGGCGACCAGCCAGCCGACCGACTCGCGCTGGGGCATCGTGCAGGCCGCGGAGGACACGGCGCACGCGGTCCAAGCGGGCGCGCAGTGGGAACGGCTGGTCTTCCATTGGGACGCCTACCAGCCCGGCGGTCCCGGTGATTGGACGACGACCGACCCAAACCTGCCCGGCTACGTGCCGGACACCCTCCTGCAGTCGCAGGCTGCCGCCGGACTGACGGTCGTCGGCGTGCTGTTGAGTACGCCGTCCTGGGCTGGCCGGGACAGCTCCGGCGCCATCGCCGTGCCGAAGAATCTGAACCTGGCCTACAACGACCCCAATAACTACTGGGGCCAGTTCGTGGCACGGCTGGCGGCCCGCTATAAGGGGCGCGTCGACAACTGGGTGATCGGCAACGAGCCGGATATGTACGACACTTCCAAGCACACCTGGAACGGTAGCGTCAGCGACTATTATCAATATCTGAAGGTCGCCGATCAGGCCATCAAAGCGGTGAATCCGACCGCCACGGTTGCCGTCGCGGGGATGACCTACTGGTACGATCACGTCTACAACCGGCAGCAGTTCCTGGACGCCCTGCTGGGCGTGGTCATGGCCGACCCCACCGCCAGAGCCAATGGCTACTATTTCGATGCGGTCGATGCCCACAGCTATTCCAACCCCTTGAACAGCTACGCCGAGGCGATGCAATTTCAACAGTTCCTCACCAACCACGGCATCAGCGGCAAGCAGGTCTGGGAGACCGAGGCCAATGTCGTGCCCAATAACGATCCGGCGTCCAGCCATCAGGATGGACCGTTTCGCGCGTCGTTAGATCAGCAAGCCGGCTATATGATCGAAGCGCCGGCGCTGGCGCTGGCGGCGGGCGTCACCCGCTTTGAGATCTACAAAATGCGCGACACCGGAGGTGAAGGGCAGGGCGAGTTGTACGGTCTGGTCCGCGATGATGGGTCGCTGCGACCCGCCTATACCGCCTATAGCTTCGCCACGCATACCTTCTCCGGCGTCAGCAATGTTGTCTACTCCTGGACTGGAAGTGCCGTGCCGCCGACCGCCGACCAGGTCAACGCGTTGCTGACCAGTGACACCGGACGTACGCAGTTCCCCTGGCCGGCTGCCGTGAACGAAGTCACCATGCGCCGGGGCAACGACAAGATCACCGTCGTCTGGGATGCCGCACCGCAGGCCGCCACGGCCACCCTGCCGGTGGCGGGAGGGACGCCGCTGCTGTACGACAAACTCGGCAATCAGCAACCGGCACCGTCGGTGGCGAACGGCGCCTATCAGCTTGCGCTCCAGCCATCCACGAACAATAGCGATCCGCGTGACCCGTCGCTGTACCTGGTCGGCGGCAGTCCGATGATCCTTATCGAGCAAGGCGCGTACGGCTTGCCGACGCCGGCGAGCGCTCCTACACCTGCCCCGACACCCGTACAGCCGGGCGTGCCGGACTTTGCGCTTGCCAATGGGCATTTCTATCGCCAGGCCAACGGCCAGGGTGGCGCCGGCCAGACCGGCTATGCCATCAGCGACGACGGCGGTATGGCATTCTGGACGGATTTTCAGCAGGCGGGCGGAGTCAATAGCATTGGCTACCCAGCGTCCCAACGCTATGGGCAGGCCGGCTTCACCTATCAGGTGACGCAGCGAGAGGTGCTGCAATGGAACCCGGCGGCCGGTCGCGTCCTCTTTGCGAACGTCTTTGATCAACTGGCGGCGGCCGGGAAAGACGCCTGGTTGCAAAGCGCCCGTATGACACCGCCCAGCCGCGATTGGGCGAGCGACCAGGGAAAAATGTGGCCGACGGTGATGCAGGCGCACCTGGCGATCCTTGACGCCGATCCGGCGATCAAAGCAAAGTATCTGAGCGATCCGAACTGGCTCGACCACTATGGCCTGCCGATGGCGCTGCAGGATATGGGACCGGCCGTCGTGATGCGTGGCCAGCGTGCCGTCATCCAGCATTGGAAAGTGGACGCGCCGGCGTCCGGCGTACACGCCGGCGATATCACGGTCGCCCTCGGTGGCGACATCGCCAAGGAAGCCGGCCTGATCCCGGCCGCGGCGACGCTCCCGCAGAATCCGTAATCGTTCCTGCTGGTGAGGGCGCCGACCCGGCGCGCAACGCTTTTAGGCGCTCCGTAGCTCGCGGATCTGGGTTTCCAGGGCGGGCAGGGACTCGTATTCCTCGCGGAGGAGCTTGTAGCAGCGGTCCAGACAGAGGGCGGTCAGACGGTCGGCGCGTTCCCCCTGGTCCTGGGCGGCGGCCAGGAGTTCTTCCACTCGGTACTTTGACGGCAGCAGGGTCCCAATGCCTTTGATCTGGCGGCGTGCTTCATCGGCCAGGAGTTGGTCGGCGCCGATGGCGGCGTAGCGCAGCTTGCCGACGAGTTTGCTGAGCTCGTTCAGCAGTTCCCCTTCGCTCATGGCGCGATAGCCGGCGACATCCTCGTCCGTCTGCGCCAGGACCTGGATCGGCACCGACGACGGCTCCGGTATCGTCCGCAGATGACTGACGTAGGCGTCGTGGTAGCGCTGGGCCACTTCCGCGGTGGCGAGCATCATGGTGTCCATGGCCGCGACATTGATGGTCCCGGCGTCAAGCAGGTCGTCACCCCGCGCCATCGCGAGGCGGCGCACCGCCGCCGGCGAATCCAACCGCTCCGGTACCGGCGGCATGGGCACGGCGGAACTTCCACCCATATTTGCCATCGGCGCCAGGGACGCCAGCATCGGCGGCAGGTACTTGGCGAAATCCATGACGACCGGCGGCACGACCAGATAGGTCACCCAGACGCCCGCTTCCCCTTGTTCGGAACGAAACATCAGGAGGGCATGGCCGCGCGGGGCAACCGCATCACCAAGCTCATAGTGAAAAGTGGTCATAGGGACAGCATAGCAGATGGCGGCGCGCAGCCGGCTCAGGGGGCGGGTGGTATACTCCCGTTTCCTGCGAAGTCGGCCCAGGGCAAGAGAAGCGGCATACCGTTGAAGCGTCGTTTGCGGCTGGTATCAGCCGCCGTACTCGTCATATTCCTGGCGGCATGCAGTTCCCAATTCACACCGGGCGGTGGCATGAGCGACAGCACCACGGGTACCAGTGCGGTTGCCGGTACCGACCTGGGCAGTGCACCAGGCTTTCTCACGCCGACACCGCCGGGCGGAGGCGGCGGGGAGCAAATCACTCCCCCCGCCGGGGGTATCGCCGCCACCAGCACGGCGGTAGCCACCACCGTCCAACCGACGTCCACGCCGCCAAGGGCGGCGCCAACGGCCCCCGGTACTCCCGGCGCCGCGACACCGGCACCCAGCCCCCAGGCGAGCCCCACCGCGACGCCCTATCGAACACCGACCGCCCAGGCTACCGATACGCCGGTCCCGGTAGCAAGCGCCGCCCGGCCGACGACGATTCAGGTGCAGATGCCGGTGCCGGCCAGTGTCCGACCGGGCGCGTCGGCCACCGTCCAGGCGACGACGACCGTGCCTGGCGCCATTTGCACCTTGACCGTGCGCTATCGCACCGCCAGCAGTACCATGCCGGTGTTTCCGGCCGAAACGGCGGACGCCAACGGCGCCGTGGCCTGGTCCTGGCAGGTGGCGCTGGATGTCGTGCCGGGCGATTGGCCGGTGACGGTACGGTGCCAGGTCGGCCTGCCGCTGGACGATTCCAGTTTGCCATATGCTTTTGCTACCAATCTGCTCTCGGTGCATTGATTGATGGGCCTTGATCGGTGCATAGGCCGTCGTTGCCGTGTCCGTCGAACCTAGCGATCTGGGATAGGAAGCGCCATGGCGGATGCCGACACGCCGTACGCCCAACCTTCCGCGGCGATGCCCGACCCCGAAGAACGCCGTCTGGCGGAAGCGCGCGATCACGGCATCCGCTGGTATCGCTGGGGTCCCTATCTGGCTGAACGGGCGTGGGGCACCGTCCGTGAAGACTATTCCGCCGACGGCGCTGCCTGGGACGACTTTCCCCACGATCATGCTCGCTCTCGCGCCTATCGCTGGAACGAAGACGGCCTCCTCGGTATCAGCGACGATCAGGGGCTGCTCTGCTTTGGGCTGACCCTCTGGAATGGGGCCGACCCGATCCTCAAAGAGCGTCTGTTCGGCCTCACCGGCGTCGAAGGTCACCATGGGGAGGACGTAAAGGAGTACTACTTTTACCTCGACAACACGCCGACCCACTCCTACATGCAGGCGCTCTATAAATATCCGCAGCGAGCCTTCCCCTATGCCGAGCTGGTGGCGCGGAACCGGCGCAGCCGTGCCGAGCCGGAGTACGAGCTCCTTGATACCGGCGTCTTCGCCGACGATCGGTACTTCGACGTCACCATCACCTATGCCAAGGTTGCGCCGGACGACATGTTCATCCGTATCGCCGCCACGAATCGCGGCCACGACCCCGCGCCGTTGCATCTCCTGCCCACGCTCTGGTTTCGTAATACCTGGTCCTGGGACCGAGCGGATGGGCCGGTCGGGCGGCCGTACCTCCAGGCGGATGGTCCTGGCATGCTGCGCGCCGACCATCCCCAGCTTGGCGTCTACTGGCTTCACTGTGACGGGGCGCCGGAGTTGCTCTTCACGGAGAATGAGACGAATGGGCAGCGGCTGTGGGGGGTACCGAACGCCGGCGCCTATGTCAAAGACGGTATCGACGAGGCCGTGGTCCATGGCCGCCAGGCGGCGGTGAACCCGGCCGGCACCGGCACGAAGGCGGCCGCCCATTACGCGCTGACGATCGCAGCAGGGGCGACCGAGACGGTGCTGCTCCGTCTGGCCGCATGCCGTCATGCCGCGCCGTATACCGAGGCGGAGGCCACCGTTGCCGAGCGGCAGGCGGAGGCCGATCACTTTTACGCGTCCCTGGCCAACGGCTTGACCGCCGATGAGCGCCTGGTCCAGCGTCAAGCCTTCGCCGGTCTCCTCTGGAGCAAGCAGTGGTACCACTACGACGTCGGCGAATGGCTGGAGGGCGATCCCATCGCTCCCCCGCCGCCGCAACGTCGCCATGGGCGGAACCGCGACTGGCGGCACTTTAACACTGAGGACATTCTGTCCATGCCCGACACCTGGGAGTATCCCTGGTTCGCCTCCTGGGATCTTGCCTTCCATTGCCTTCCTCTGGCGTTGATTGACCCGGAGTTCGCCAAAGCGCAATTGGTGCTGCAAGGCCGCGAATGGTACCAGCACCCGAACGGCCAGTTCGCCGCCTACGAATGGGCTTTTGGCGACGTCAACCCGCCGGTACACGCCTGGGCCGCCTGGCGCGTCTACAAGATCGAGCAGCGTCGCCGCGGCGTTGCCGACCGCCCCTTCCTGGAGCGCGTGTTTCATAAGTTGCTGCTCAACTTCACCTGGTGGGTTAACCGCAAAGACGCCGAAGGGCGCAACGTCTTCCAGGGCGGCTTCCTGGGTCTGGACAATATCGGAGTCTTCGACCGTAGTGCCACTCTGCCCACCGGTGGCCACCTCGATCAATCTGACGGCACCGCCTGGATGGGCATGTACTGCCTGAACATGCTCACCATCGCCCTGGAACTGGCACGGGAAAACGCCGTCTACGAGGACGTCGCCACCAAGTTCTTCGAGCACTTCCTCTACATTGCTGCGGCGCTCAACGACGTGGGCGGCGAAGGCATGGCGCTCTGGGATGAACAGGATGAATTCTTCTACGACGTGCTGCACCTGCCCAACGACACGGCGCAACGGCTAAAGGTTCGCTCGCTGGTTGGCCTGATCCCGCTGCTGGCCGTGGAAACCATCGAACCGGACTTGCTGGCGATGCTGCCCCAGTTTGCCGAACGCCTAGAATGGTTCCTCGCCCACCGCCCGGACCTGGCAGGCCTGGTTTCCCGCTGGCAGGAGCCGGGCATGGGAGCGCGCCGCCTCGTGGCGCTGGTACGCGGTCACCGCCTGAAGTGCCTGCTGCGCCGCATGCTCGACCCACAAGAGTTCCTCAGTGCCGGCGGCGTCCGTTCCTTGAGCCATGTTCACGCCGAACACCCTTACGCCTTGCATGTCGACGGCGTCACCTACACGGTGGACTACCAGCCCGGCGAGTCGACCAGTGCGCTCTTCGGGGGCAACTCCAACTGGCGGGGCCCGGTCTGGTTTCCCATCAACTACCTACTGATCGAGGCGCTGCAGAAGTTCCACCACTACTACGGCGACGACTTCCTGGTCGAATGCCCGACGGGTTCAGGCCGCAAGATCACCCTGCAGCAGATCGCCGCTGAATTGTCCAAGCGCCTGAGCGGCCTCTTTTTGCGCGACACCAAGGGCCGGCGGCCGGTCTTTGGCGCCAACGAGCGCTGGCAGACGGACCCGCACTGGCGCGATGCGCTGCTCTTCTCCGAGTACTTTCACGGCGATTCCGGCGCCGGTTTGGGCGCGAGCCACCAGACGGGCTGGACGGCGCTGGTAGCGAAGCTGTTGGAGCAGGCCGGTCGGGCGCGGCCGGCGGCGGCATCAGGCGGGCCCGGCGACTGAAGTCGCGGGCTATAGCAAGCGAAGTCCGCCTGCGCGGACTGCCGGAGCCGCCGAAGATTGTACCCACCGCAGTGGGTGTTAGCCTTGGAATTTGGTCGCCGGGTGAGTGTGACCTACTTGCCGGATGCACATCTTGCCAACCGCCAGGTCACCACTCTTCCATAGTCTCCCATTCCAGATGCAAGGTACCTTTCGCGTGATGCTGCTTCTGTAAGGCGATGTAGCGCGCAACGAATGGTGCGGCGTCCGGTGAGACCGAAAAGGCGCCATATGCGCCTTGCCACTTGAAACCCGCAGGAGAATCCAGCTCATGGTTGATGAGATGTGATGACACCCCCTTTAGTTGCTGGACAAGCCGGGCAACTGCCACCGTTGGGTGAATCGCGATAAGGACATGAACGTGGTCAGCCATGCCCCCAATTGCCATCGGCGAACACCGAAGCCCGCGCGCCTCGTCAGCGAGGCAGGCCACGAGGCGGTCTTCGATATTAGGCACGATGAGTGGTAGGCGATCCCATGTAGCCCAGACTATATGCACCAGCACTTGCGTCAGTGGTCCACGCATAGTGTCGCTCTTCCGCTCGACAGCCACCTAGGCCTGTTTTTTGCTCCGTCAGTCCGCGAAGGCGGACTTCGCCAACGATAGCCCGTGACTTTAGTCGCCGGGCGCGCCTGATGCTGCCGCCGGGCGCGCCTGATGCCGCCGCCGGGCGCGCTAACACTCCTTTCCCCGCTCTCGCTCTTCCCTAGCCACCCAGACTGCGCCCGCCGTCGACGCTGATTACGTCGCCAGTCGTCAGCGGGGCGCCGCAGGCCAGCCAGAGCGCCACGTCGGCCACGTCGGCGGGGTTGGCGATGCGCCCCATCGGCGTCCCGGAGGCGGGTGAGCCGGTGGCCGCCGGCGCCGGCGTGGTACGGTTCGCCTGCCAGCGCGTGTCGCTGACGCCACCAGGGGCGATGGCGTTGACGCGAATATTGTCGGGTCCCAGGGCGCGGGCCAAACAGCGCGTCATATGGATCACCGCCGCTTTGGAGGAGCAGTAGGCGATGGAACTGCCGGTAGCGCGCAAACCGGACATTGAGGCGACGTTGATAATGCTGCCGCCCGGCTGCTGCTGCCGTTGCATGACCTTAGCGGCAGCCCGGCAGCACCAGAAGGCGCCTTTCACATTGACGTCATAGAGGACGTCCCACACCTCTTCCGTTAGCCCATCCAGATCGGCAAAATCAACGAAGCGGGTAATCGCGGCGTTGTTTACCAGCACGTCCAACCGCCCGAAGTGTTCCACGGCCGCCGCAATCAGGCGTTCAGCGTCGGCCTGCTTCGCCACGTCGGCTTGTACCACCTGCACGCGAGCGCCGCCGGCCCGCACTTGCGCCGCCGTCTCCTCGGCCTCCGCCTGGGATTTGCTATAGTTGACGATGACGTCGGCGCCTTCACGGCCGTACTGGATGGCGATCTCCCGTCCGATGCCGACCGCCGACCCCGTCACGATCGCCGTCTTCCCGCTCAAGCGTCCCATACTCTCTTTCCTTCTGCTCACTCAGGTGTGCACGATACCGGTGCTTCGCTGCGCTAGGCCGGATGGTAGCACGAGGGTCGCAGCCCCGCCCTTCGGTTGCCGGTGAAGCCCTGCTTGATGTCGCACTATCGCTCGCCCAACGGAATAAAGAGCAAGACGAACGTCGCGCGGTGATCCGGCGTGACGGGTGAGAGAGGAGTGAACCGTTATGGCACGGCCCTACTGGTTGACACAAGAGGATGCCGGGCGGGAGACATGCATGGGGCGGCCGGCGCCGCGCTGCCGGCGGCGCTTGCTCGACGATCGTCCGACGGCTGCCGCCGAGCAGGAAGATTGGGCAATTCGCGCCGAGGAGACGGTTGCCGTGGTGATTTCGGCGCACGCAGCGTGGCGTCGGGCGCAACGTCACCTACGGATCGACCAGCTCCTGTATGTGCTGACGCACGGCGAGCAGATCTGCCGGGCCGGCGCCGTCTTTCATGTCCTGCGCCACTGCGACATCGACCCGAGTGACCGCTGCCGCGACGACATCGCGCACCTGGAAGGCGCCGTTGTCCTGACCAAAGATGACATCGTTGTGACCGTGTATCGCAGCCGGCAGGCCTACCGCCGGGTTCGCCGGAAGCAAAAGTACGAGCGCCATCGTGCTACGCCCTGGGAAGAGCCGAGGCTGGATCGGTATGCTGCCTGACGTTGCCCTGCGCCGCCCACTTCACTTCCACCGCGGCATAGTCGATAATCGCTCCGGCGCCAGACTCCAGCGCCGGAAGGGATTCGGCGTCAGGATGGCAGTCGCGGATACCGAGGATGTAGACATCTACCAGCGCCTGCGCGCCGGCGACCCGTTAGCGCCGTCGGACCTCTGTGTGGCCTACCTTGACACCCTCGTCGCCTGGCTGATGGCAGGCAATCCGACGGTCCACCCCCACGACTGCCAGACCGCCGCGGCGGATGGGCTGCTCTCGCTCATCAAGAATCCAGCATCCTACAAGCCGGAGTTGCGCGGTCTGCGCGGCTACCTGCAGATGGCGGCCACCGGCGACCTCCGCAATCTGCTGGCCGGCGCGCGCCGTCACGCTCTGCGCAGCCTGTCCTACGACGATGTCGAACAATCTTCGGAGGCGCGGAACCTGGTACAAGAGGACGCCGATCCCGCCGACATTGTGGTCCGCCGGGAGAGCGAAGCGTCGGAGGTGATCGGGCTGCCGTCCTTGCCGCCGGCCCTGCTGGCCGGCTTTACGGAGGAGGAGCGAGCGGTGCGGGAACTCATGTGGCGGGGCGAGCGCCGGACGCCAGTCTACGCTGCGCTGCTGCACATCTCCGACCGCCCAATGGAAGCACAACAACGAGAGGTGAAGCGCGTGAAAGATCGAATTAAGGTGCGGTTGCGCCGCGCCGGGGTGAGCGATGACTAGCGCCTTGCCGGCACTGGCGCAACGGGTGCGCGACGATCCCTTTTTCCTCGCCTCCGCTCTGATGATATATGCCGAAAGTGAAGCCATGGATGACCAACAGCTTGCCGCCCAGCTCGGCTGCACCACGGAAGCGCTCGCGCCGCTGCGGCTCTGCCGGCGGCCACGGCCGGAGCCGCCCCAATTCCGGCAGGATGTGGACGTGATCGCTGCTCGTTTCGGCCTTCGCGCCGACGTGCTGGCGACAGCCGTGCGCCGCGCCGACGCCGTCACCGCCCTGAGGCAGGTTGCGGAAGGGGCACAGGGCACCCTCGTAGCCGCCCGTGATCGCCAAGGTGACACCCGGCCCGGTACGCGCGACGAGGCGGAGCGACCATGACCCCCGCACTCTGGATCTCCGAGGCAGCCGAAGCGTTCTGGCGTTTGGCCGGCACAGAGGAGCCGTTCCCGCGCTCGCTGCGCGCGCCAATTGCCAATGCGCTGCCCGTCTCGCTGGTGCAGTTGCCGCACCTGCACATCACCTCGGCCGTGTCCTGGCTGCGCCGCTGCGGGGTCGTCTGCACGATTGGCACGGGCGACCGTCCACTGCATGCGGCGCTGGTCGCCCGCTACGGCCAGGGCGTGCTCTTCCTGGACGGCGCTGACGCTGATGCTGAGCAACGCTTCTCCCTTGCCCACGAACTCGCGCACTATTTGCGCCACTACCGCCAGTTGCGCCGGCGGGTGGAAGACAGGCTGGGAACCGCCTCCCTGGAAGTCCTGGACGGCGTGCGTCCCGCTAGCCGCACGGAACGGGTCGACGCCTTGCTGGCGGGAGTGCCCATCGGCTATTATGTTCATCTTATGCAACGCGACAGCGACGGCAGCTTCCCCGATGCGCGCACGGCAACGGCCGAACGCGAGGCGGATCTCCTTGCCTACGAACTGCTCGCACCGGCAGACCCGGTCAGCCGGCAAGTCGCCGGAGTAGCCTTTGAACAGCGGCGGGTGGCGGCGGCGGACGTGCTCTGCCGCCGCTTCGGCTTCCCGGAAGCGTCCGCCGCCGCCTATGCAGGGCACCTTTTCCCCGCTCGGTCGGACAGCTTTCTTCGCCGTCTGAGTATCGTGCGATGACCTGTCGAACTTTTGCCGGCCTCGGCGGAATAGAGGTATAGCAGGGGCGGGAGCGGGCGGCGCCAGGACGGAGATGAGGGATGGACGACGGCACAGCGCCGCTACAACCCCCACCCGACTCCGACAGCGTGCCGGAAATCACCGCCGAGCAGTTCCGCGAGGGCTTTGGTGAAGACCTGCGCCGGACCCTGGATCTCTCCACCTGGACGGCCGGTGAGGATCTGGGCGCCGACTACCGGCGCGTCGAGGCGGAAGTGCAGGCAGCCGTGGAGCGCGAGGATCTGCTGCTGAACAAGCTTCGCCAGGAGATTTTCCCCCGCCTGGGCAGCTATGCCGGAGCGCCGCGCGGCGCCGGCGTCTATGCCGCCACCCTGCCGATGATCGAGCGGATCCACCGTGGTTTACTGTTCAACGGCGGCGTTGAAGCCTGCGACGCCACTCGCCAGACCCACGACACTCTGCCGCTGACCATCTTCCAGATCGGCGTCAGCCTGGTCTCCTACCAGGGGAATCAAGGCACCTGGTGTCAGCGACTATTCCGGCGCGACTTGCGGGTAGCCGGCGGCGACCTGGTGGAGGAGATGGAGCAGTTGCTGTTGCGGCGTGAGCAACGCGGTGGCCTCAACCAGCCCAGCCGCCGGGACACGCTCTCCGAACTGGCGCAACGCGGGATCATGGCCTATGCCGAACGGGCCATCTTGCTCAAGCGCTCCACTGCCACCTGGCGCATGGGGCACGGTAATCCTGCTCCTTATGAACTCATCACCGGTTCCGGCAACCTTGACCTCATGGTGGAGGCGACGAGGATAATCCGTGAACTGGTGGAGGAGCATCAAAAGTTCGTGTACGTAGCCAGTGAGCCGACCGACCGCATGCTGCTGACCATCGGCCAGGCGTTGCGACCGTTGGAGTATGCCATTGTCCGGACTTTGCGCGACGTGATCGATAAGACGGTGGAAAACGGCCACTACCGCATGCACGTCACGTCGGACACCACCTGGGATGGCGTCAAGCTCACGCCGGAACAGTGGATCAGGCGCTTCCGGGACGACGTCGCCTCCCAGATCGTGGTGGGAGTCTACCGGGCGACACGGCTGGCGCCGGCACAGCTTTTCTACGCCCATGTCGATCACGCCGATATTGCCGCCCACATCATCATGGCCGACAGCATTCTGCAGGAGCATCGTGGCTTCCCACTGTTGATCGACCTTGCCGACAGTGTCTGTCGGGGCGTTTTCGGCAGCGAGACGCTCAAGGCCCCCGTCTCCACTGCGTACACCGACGCCGGGGCGCCCTGGCGCTTTCAGAGCGAACGCCTGACGCGCCATGAATAGCACGTCGGCCCGCACCCGAAAGGAACCAACCAATGCCTGAGCCCAACGGCAGCTTTGCCTTCTCTCCGAGACAGGCGGTGCCGGACGACCTCCAGCAGCGCGTCGACGCCGATATCGCCCAATCCGGCGGGGAACTGGCGGAAGACACGCTGCCGCCCGACGCGGTCGGCGCCACCATGTTCGACCTACCCAACAGCGAGGACGACAGCGTCACCGTGCTGCTGCCCCAAGACAGCCTCGATCTGGCCCCCTCTCAGGCCTTGTTGCGGATCAAGAGTCGAGACGGGCGTTCCTACCTCGGCATCGTGACGGCGGGGCCATTCGCCGAGCCGGATAGCTTGCGCGGTGACTCGCACATGCTGGTCACGATCGCCACGCGGCGCGGTATCTATCTGCCACCCTTTCACGGGCGCATCCAGGCGGCGCTGCTCGGTGAGGAGAACCCGGACGGCACGCTCAGCCCGCCCCGGTTCCGGCCACGGCCCAATAGTCCGGTGTTCGCCCTCTCCGATGAGGAGGCGGCGACGGTGTTGCAGGTGGAAGGCGACATTCGCCTCGGCATCGTCGCCGGTAAGGAAAACCTGGTGGTGGGCGTCCCATCCACCCTCAAATCGGTCTTTCCCCGTCACACAGCGGTCCTGGGCACCACCGGTGGCGGCAAGTCCACCACGATCGCCCGCCTGGTGCAGCAGGCGCAGGCCGCCGGCATGGCCGTGATCCTGCTCGACGTTGAAGGTGAGTACGCCTTCCTCCACGAACCGACCGATGACCAGGCGATGCTCACCGGCCTGGCCCGCCGCGGCCTGGCGCCGGCTGGTGTGCCGGTGGGCCAGATGCAGTTGTATCATCTGACCGGCCGCGACACCGCAAACCCGCGCCACCCGAATCGCCGGGCCTTCTCCCTGCAGTTCGCCCGGCTCTCGCCCTACGCGGTGATCGAGATTCTAGCCCTCTCCGAGGCCCAGGCGGAACGCTTCCTGCGCGCCTACGACATCGCCAAAGTCATGCTGCGCTTCTTGAAGATTTTCCCCGAACCAGGCCAGCCGGACCAGGAACGTCTCGCTCTCGAACTGGACGAGTTCGAGCGGGGCTATCCCCGCCTGACGCTGTCGCTGTTGATGGACATCGTCGCCGCCTGCCTGGCGGTGGCGGACAAAGTACCGCTTGTCGCGGCCCAGGAGGGCGATGCGGCGACCGGCGCCGCCTACTCGCCCTACAACGATCGCCTGAAAGATCCTGCCGCCCTGGCCGAACTGCAGCGCCTCATGAAAACGCTGAGTGTTCCTGGTAACGCCATCTCCTGGCGGGCGCTGCTGGGCCGGCTGGCCCGCCTCAATCGCCTGAAGGTGTTTGACGTGATGGACAAGGATCGTGCCGGCCACTACCTGGCGCCGCCGCTGCACTACAGTACCTTGCTGCGACCGAGCAACGTGGCGGTGATCGACCTCTCCGACACCGGCGCGTCAGAATTGAGCAACATCGTGATTGCCGATTTGCTGCGCGGCGTGCAGGAAGCGCAGGATGACGCCTATCAGAAGTACGAACTAGCCAAAGCGCAGGGCGCCGCTGCGCCGCCGTCCCGCGTACTCGTCATCATCGAAGAGGCGCACGAGTTCCTCAGTGCGGAGCGCATCGAGAAGATGCCGATCCTTTTCCAGCAGGTAGCGAAGATCGCCAAGCGCGGCCGCAAGCGCTGGATGGGCCTGGTCTTCGTGACGCAGTTGCCGCAGCACCTCCCGCGGCAACTATTCGGCCTCGTCAACTCTTATATCCTGCACAAGATCACCGATCCGCAGGTCGTCAGCACCCTCCATCGCACCGTCAGCGGCATCGACGAGAGCCTCTGGAACCGTCTCAGCGGCCTCGCCCCCGGTCAGGCCGTCGTGTCCTTCCCCCACATGACCCGACCCTTGCTGGTGTCGATCGATCCGACGCCCGCCAAGCTGCGCATGATCGATTAATTGGGATGGGGCATCCGCCACGGCGGGTACCCGCAAAGCCTGCTCAAGCAGGCTAAATTTCGTCAGTGGCCGCTCCGCGCACCGGACCTAGCCCCGTTGACGGGGCTTTGTGAACGTAGCCCGACGATTTATCGTCGGGTGAACTGCCCGACCCGCACGCCTTCCCAACAATATCAGTCCTGGGGGAGAGGTTAGGAAAGAGGGCCCCTCCGCAGCACCAGCACGTACTCCGTGCGCATGCGCTCACCGAAGGCGGCTTCCAGGTAGGGCATGACCCGGCGTCGATCGTGAATGGTGCGCTCGTGCAGGGCGACCAGTTGCAACGCGCCGTCCGTGACCGCCGGGGCGAGCGCGGCGAATACCTCGTGGGTGGGGATGCGCACCTTGCGGATATTGGAGGGGCAGACGACGAGTACGGCGTGCCCGCCGGACTTCAGCACGCGGGCGCACTCTTTTAGCACCGCGGCCATATCGCGGAAGTAACGGGCCACGATCCAGGCGCGCTTGGGATGATCGCTCAGAGCGGTGACCGCGGCATCCACCAGCGGATGACCGCTGGTCGGCGGTAACGGCTGCGTTAGGTTTGCCTCCGCCATTGGCGCGCGTTCCGAGCCGATGTAGCGGCGGGCCAGGGTTCGGTAGTCATCACTGGAGGTCGCCAGCACGTCGGCCAGCCAGGCGACCGAGAAAGAGTGCGCCCGTGTGTAATCAAGGGCGGTGCAGTAGGGCGGGGAGGTGAAGATCATGCCCACCGATCCTGGGGGTATCGCCAGGTCGCGGGCGTCCGAACCGACGAGCAAAGGTTGCGGGGCCGGGTACCCGCTTGCCGTCAGTCGCTGCTGGTATTCCCCCATGAGTCGCGCTGCTCGCCGGGTTTGGCTGAGGAAGCGCCCGCCAACATCGGGCGCCGTTTCCCAGGCGCGATAGTGATGGCGCGAATGGGCAAGGTCGCGGGCGTTGGCGACCGAAGTGCGCGCGACAATTAATGAAGAGTAGAGCACCCAGAGCAGCCGGCGCACATCGTCACCGACCGTCGTACCCTGGATGGCGAGGCGTAGGCGTGCCAGGTCAGCGGCGACGTCAGCGCGGAACCAGCGACTCAGCCCTGGCAGGTCCGGTCGCCAGGAAGCATCCAGATTCGGCTCGCTGAGCCGCACCTCCACCTCAGCGGCGGCGGCCAGGATCAGCGAGGGCTCAAGCAGCGTCGACTTGACCTGGGCAAGGAGGCGGGCAAGAGGGTCGATATCGGCGCCCCAGGGCGCCCGGCCACAGAGCCCGGCTTCCACCAGGGTGGTACCGCTGCCGCACATCGGGTCAAGTACCACGTCACGGGGCGCGGAGTAGCGTTCGATCGCCCAGCGCACCAACTGCGGCGGGCAACGCGCCGCAAAGGCGTGTAGCGCATGGGTGGCGTACAGGTGCCCGGCGGAATCGAAGTCGAGATTAGGCGCCGGCTGTTGGGACCCGCCTTCGTCGAGACTCGCTGAGCAATGACTAATCCTTCAGCGTCCTACTCAACCATTGTCGGTGCTGCGGCAAGGCCACCTCCGGCTCTTCAATCTCCGGGTGCCACTTCTTTTCCCACTCCACCACGACCCACCCGGCGTAGCCCTGCCGCTGGAGCGCCTCCAGTTGCTCGCGTACCGGCACCTCCCCTTCACCCATGAGCACCAATTGCCAGTCAGCGCTTCCTGGCGCCGGATGACGCGCGTCCTTGATATGGACGTGGACCAGATGCGTGCCGAGGGCGGCGATGACCTGGGCGGGTGACTCACCGACGCGGTAGGGATGATGACTATCCCACACTGCGCCAACCCGCGGCGAGGCGACCTGATTCAGCACGGTCGCAGTGCGGCGGGCCGACGAAAATGCATCGTGCGTTTCCAGCGCCACGGTGACGCCGGCCGCCTCGGCGGTAGGTGCCGCCGCCTGCAATGCGTCGGCCACCCAGCCATTCACCGTCTCGTCACTCAGACCAGGTCCAGCGCTCTGCTGGTTCGCGCCACCAAAGACCCGCAGCAATGGAACATCCAGCCGGTGCGCTAATGCAATCCAACGCTGCAAATCCAGCACTTGCTGGTCGCGCGCGGGTGTGTCGGCCAGGTTGAAGTGACAGGACGTGTCCAGACAACAGGTAGCGATGCCGCGCGTTCGTGCCAGGGCCACGGCGGCCCGCACCTGTTCCGCGTCCGCCATTGGATCAATGACATTGCCGTTGAGCAAGCGCCACTCGATGCCGGCGTAGTCCATCTGCACGGCGGCATCAATCACCTGCTCAACACTCCATTGGGGGCAGGAGAGCGTGCTGAAGCCAATTTTCACGGTTGTTTCCCTCCGGGTCGCCTGCTCTTTTTGGGTGTTGGCAACGTACTTCGGGGAGCCGCCCCTACGCTCCCCTGGTGTAGTTGCATCACGTCCACCGAGAGCAGGTGAACCCGTCATGCGCCACTCGATCAATTCCGCGGCATCTGGGCGGCGAAGGTGCTGGCCGATTCCAGGTCGGCGATCTCCTCCGGCGAGAGGGTCAGTTCAGCGGCGCCAAGGTTGTCTTCGACCTGTTCCAGCGTGCGCGGACCGATAATGGTCGCGCTGAGCCACGGGCGGGTGAGTACCCAGGCGACCGCCACCTGGCCGGCGCTGGCCTGATGGTTGGCGGCGACCGCCTTCACGCGCTCCAGCAGCGCCCAATGCCCTTCGGCGCGGCCGGTCAGCATGTTTGTTTGCCGGGCGGCCCGCGTGCCTTCTTCCGGTTGCGCGCCTTGCGCATATTTGGCGGTGAGGAAGCCGCCCGCCAGGGGACTGTGCGGCACCAAACCATAGCCGGTGTATTGACAGAAGGGGACGATATCCTGTTCAATGGCGCGGTCAAGCAGCGAGTAGCGCGGCTGATCCACGATCCAGGGATGGCCGCCGATGCGGTCGGCGAAGGACTGGCCGAGGGCGATCTGCCAGGCGGAGTAGTGGCTGGTCCCGTAAAAACGGACCTTGCCCTGGCGCACCAGATCGTCCATGGCGCGCACTTCCTCCTCGATGGCCGTGTCGGGGTCAGGACGGTGCAGGTAGTAGAGGTCGAGGTAGTCGGTCTGCAGCCGGCGCAAGCTCGCTTCGACCTGCTGAAAGAGGTGGAGGCGATGGTTGCCCTGTTCGTTTGGCCCATCGCCCATCTTGCCGTGGACCTTCGTCGCCAGCACGACCTGCTGCCGCCGTTGGCCGGCCAGCGCCTTGCCGGTGATTTCCTCACTGCGGCCCTGGTTATAGACATTGGCGGTGTCGATAAAGTTCACGCCGGCGTCCATGGCCCGCTGGATAATGCGCGCCCCTTCCGCCTCATCCGTCGCCCCGCCGAAGTTCATGGCACCCAGACACACGACCGACACCTTGGCGCCACTTGATCCCAGTTTGCGATATTCCATTGCTGCCTCCTCGATGATCCCTCCGTTACGCTAACGGTGGCACATTCTCTACGCTGGATGAGCATGTAGTCTGCCATGGCAAGGGAGCGTAGCAGATGCACCCCTTCTACTTGTGCCGGTAATCCACAAAGCGGTAGCCCAGGCCGCGCTCTGTCAGGATGTAGCGGGGGTGGGCCGGCTCCGGCTCGATTTTCTTGCGGAGGTAGGTGACATAGAGGCGGACGTAATTGTCTTCGTCGCGGTATTCCGGCCCCCAGACCTTCGCCAGTAATTGCTCGTAGGTTTGCACCCGGCCGGGACTGGTGGCGAGGTGGTAGAGGAGGCGATACTCGGTCGGGCGGAACTGCACCTTCTCGCCGCCGGCGAAGACATCGTGGCGGACGAAGTCCAAGGTCAGATAGTCATCGACGACGATGGCGGTGTCGTCGTCGTCGGTGGCGGCGCTGGTGCGACGCAGGACCGCCTGGATACGCGAGGCGAGCTCCGACTGGCCGAAGGGTTTGCGTACGTAGTCATCGGCCCCCAGGCGCAAGCCCTTCACGACGTCGCTTTCGTCGCCCTTTGCCGTCAGCATGAGCACTGGCGCGGCGGAAAAGCGGCGGAGGCGGCGCAGCGTCTCAAAGCCATCCACGCCGGGCAGCATGACGTCCAGGAGGACGGCATCCGGTAACTCCTCCCGTAGTTTCTCGAGGCCCTCTTCGCCGCTGGCGGCGGTGATGACGCGGAAGCCCTCCATTTCCAGATACAGGCGCACGGCGTTACGAAGCCCGGCCTCGTCCTCGATCATCAACACCGTGCGCTGGTCGCCCGCCATTGCTTAGTCCTCCTGTGCTGCGGCCGTCGTGCTCTTGCCGGCCGGTAGGGCTGGGCCGACACCACGCGGCAGGCTGAAGGTGAAGCGGCCCCCTTTGCCCCACTCACTGTCGACCCAGACGTGACCGCCGTGCGCCTCGACGATCGCCTTGACGAGGAAGAGGCCCAGTCCGACGCCGGTGGTTTGGCGGTTCGGGTCGCCCTGCACGCGGTAGAAGCGTTGGAAGAGGCGGCCTTGCTCGCTGAGTTTGATGCCCGGCCCCTGATCACTCACCGTCACTTCCACCGCACTCGCCGTCACCCGTCCCTCGACGCGAATGGCGCCGCCCTGGGGTGAGTACTTTATCGCATTGTCGACCAGGTTGGTCAACACTTCTTCGATCCGCTCCGGGTCGGCCTGGATGGTGGGGAACGTCCGCGGGAAGTCGACCACGAAGCGATGGCGATCGGTGCGTGCTTCCAACCGCTTCACGACCTCGTGCGCCAACTCCGGCAGATCGACTTCGATCAGCCGGACCGGTAGCGAACCCGCCTCCAAGCGGGAAACGCGCAGGAGGTTGTTAATGAGGCGGGAGAGGCGGTCCGTTTCGGTGTCGATCGCCTCGAGCGCCTCCTGGAGTAAAGGATCGGTATTGCCGAACTTGCGTTGGAGCGTTTCGGCATAGGCTTTGATTATCGCCACCGGCGTCTGTAACTCATGCGAGGTCATAGAAAGGAAGGTCGACCGCAGCTCCTCCAGTTCGTGCAGGCGGGTCATATTCCGAACATAGAGGATGATCTGCCCATCCGGAGCCTGATCGTCGTCCGGGACCACCGCGATAAGCGCAACCTGCTGGAGTGTGCCGTCTTTGGCCTGGAGGATGAGGTCGACCTCGCGGTCGGCGTCCGCGGCGACATCGATTTCTGTGAAGAGACGGGCGCCGGTGTTGCCGCGAGCCGGGCGCATAGTCAGGGCTTCGTCGAGGCGCCGCCCGACAAGTTCGCGGCGGCGCTTACCGCTCATGTGCTCCAGCGCGGCATTAACGGAGAGGATGCGGCGCTCCCGATCACAGACGATGATGCCGTCCGTACTCTGTTCGATAACGCGGCTGAGGCTTTCCTTTTCGTGCCGCAACATGCTGACGAGCCCGGCATTACGGACGGAGATGCCGGCCTGCGCCGCAAAGGCGGCCAGCACGCGCTCCTCCGCCGCCGAGAAAGCGCTGGCGGAACGGAGAACGCCGATGATGCCAAAGGTCAGGGCGTCGGCGGAGAGGGGGAGCAGCGCCAGGT
>JBPCLN010000048.1:0-9067 GCA_051003235.1 Chloroflexota bacterium
TACGGGCACGGCGGTAGCGCACTGGCTACAAGAGCAAGGGCACGATGCATTCTCTGTTTATGATGATGCACGTGGTATGACGATGATAGCATTCTGCCCAAGGCATATTCCGAAAAGCGCATTCTCATTACAAACGACCGGGACTTTGGCGAGAAGGTTTATCGCGAGCGGCGAGTGCATTGTGGCATTGTCTTGCTGCGCTTGGACGACGAGCGGGCGGCCGACAAAGTTGCAGTGCTCCGCCGGCAACTTGAAGGGTATAGCGATCTTCTCGACGGTCAATTTGTCGTGGTGGATGGTACACGGGTTCGGCTCGCACGGGAATGAGAACCGAGTAACCGAACGGGAAAAGGTTTTAGGCAAAGTTACCGTTGAACAAAGTTACGACTCGCTCCACGTCGGCGGGCGGCAGGTCAGGGAGGTCGGGCGCAGCGGCGAATTCGTCTAGTTGCTCCATGTTGTAAATGTTGGGCAGCGTGGAGCAGACGGTCGGCTGGGCGAGGACGAACTTCAGCGCCGCCTGGCCCAGGGTCATGGGTCGCCCTTCGGTCAAAAAGCGGAGCCGTTCAATCTTCTTGACACCCGTGAGCAGCCACTCGCGCGGGCGGTGGTTCCGATGGTCGCCCGGTGGGAAGGTAGTCTCTGCTGTGAAGTGCCCTTCCAGCAAGCCGGAGGAGTGGGGCACGCGCACCAGCAAGCCCACCTGCCGTTCCTGCGCCGTGGCGAAGAAGCTGCGCCCTGGCTCTTGCTCCAGGGCATTATAGATGATCTGCATCGAGGTCATTGTGCGCTGCTGCAGCATGGCCGCGCCATCCAGTGTGCCGCCAATGGCTGGCCCGAGGGCGACACCAAAGTGCCGAATCTTCCCCTCCGTCCTCAAGGCCTCTAACGTTGCAAAAAGGTCGTCGCGCTGCATATCGGGCAGGTGGGGATTGTGCAACTGATAGAGGTCGATGTAGTCGGTGGCCAGGCGGCGGAGGCTCTGTTCGCAGGCGTAGCGGACAAACTCGGGATCCCAGCGTTGTGGCCGCTCCCGTTGCCCTTCCGATTCGGGATTGGCATAAATATCGTAGCCGAACTTCGTGGCGATGACCAGTCGTTGGCGCTCCGCCGCCAGGGCGGCCGGGATGATCTCTTCCGCCCGACCGTTCCCATAGGTGTCACCGGTGTCGATAAACGTGACGCCAAGGTCCAAGGCGCGCCGCAAGAGAGCGTCGCACTCTTGCTGACTATGCGTGCCCCACCAATTCGACCCCAGAGTCCAGGCCCCGAAGCCCACCTCAGACACTGTGAGATCCGTGCCCGAAAAGGTGCGGTAGCGCATGTAACATCTCCTGCTCCACGATTGTGCAGGCAGTATACCGATGGGCGTAGGGTAGCACGGTAGCGGCGGCTCTGCCCAGTGGCGACTCTATGATTGCTTGGGTCACCGCTGCCATCCGGCGTGTGCCGACCTTCATGGCGCGGCAGAATGGGCAGCAAACATCATCTCCGGGGTGACGAGTGTAATGCGCTCCTTGTCAGCGAGAGCGATGAGTGCGGCGTCGAATCCCGAACGCGAGAACAGCAAGTACCGGGTCACATCGCCTGCCCCGATTCGCGCGGCGGTCTGGCGAAGCTCTTGCAGGTCGCCGATTTTTGCGAAGTCGTTGCGCCATTTGCAGGACGCCACCAGGGCAATGGCTCTGCCGTCGAGACCAACGATGTCGATCTCAGCGCTTTCGCTCGCTCCGCGCCCCTCCCACCAGGGGCCGAGCCGGTCGAACCCGATTTCCCCCAATAGGTCGGCTCGGAAGGCGCGCCAGAGGTAGTCGCGACAGGCTCGTTCCCATGGACCGTTCGGCTGTGAGATGAAGAGGTCCAGGTTTGGGAGGATGCGGTGGCGCAGCACCCAGGTCGCGGCGCCCTGTTCCAGTGCTGCTTCAGACGGCAAGACGAACCGAAACCAGAAGGCGAGAAAGGGGTCGCTAAGCGCATACCGATTGAGACGGCTGTTGCCCTCCGCCGTGATCGGCGCGACTCGCTCGACCAGCCGAAATTCCCGCAGCCGCTCCAGGAAGGGGGCGATGTCGGCGGTTGATCGGAACCCGGCCGCCGTGGCGATGTCACTCGGCTGGGTCTGGCCTTGCGCAATAACCCGCAGGATCGAGAAGTAGGACGCCGGACGGTCGACTGATCGCTCCTGGGCCAGGAGATACTGCGGTTCGCGCCGTAGATAGGCGTCCTCAAGCAGGATCATCCGGTGGATGTTGGCATAGAGCGATTCTGTATCGTCGTACGCCGCGAGATAGGCAGGCATACCACCAAAGACGGCGTAGGTGCGCAATCGGTCCTGAGGAGAGTAGGTCGGGAAGAAGAGCGCCGCACTGAGGTAGTCGAAAGGCTGTAGACGCAGTTCACCGGTCCGGCGACCGTAGAGCGCCTGTCCCCCGAGCACGAGATTCTCCATAAAGGCTACGTGGCTACCGGCGAGGAGGATCATTGCCTGGGTATGCTGACCGACACGGTCCCACCAACGCTGCAATACTGAGGGTAGCTCCGGGCTACCGTCACAGTAGTAGGCGAACTCGTCGATGATGAAGCCGACGCGCCGTTCACGTGTGTATTCACCGATGTAGGCGAGCAAGGCGTCCCAAGACGTAAAGTCCTGATGCTGCACGATTGGGTCCTTGGTCACCCGGTAGATCTCGCGGCTGGCGTCGGAAAGTTGAATGGTGGCCTTTGCGACAGTGCCGACGATACGGATTGAGGGCTTGTCGCGGAAAAACTCTTCAAGGAGCCTGCTTTTGCCTACCCGGCGTCTGCCCGTTACCACCAGCAACTCCGGCCGGTCGGATAGCCAATGCGTGGCCAGTCGATGGAGATCGTCGACTCGATTGAGAAACTGCGCGTGCATTGTAGCCTCCCCGATTAGTATAATCTAGATTATACTAATCGGAATGAGGTAAACAAAGGAAGATCTGAGTCAATGCTCGGCGGCGGCATTCCAGCCGCCACCACCCGTCTACAGCACCACCAGGTTATTGCGGTGTACGGCCTCCGGACCAAACGTATAGCCGAGCATGGCGGCGATTTCGTCGGAGCGCCGGCCGGCGATGAGCGTGAGGTCACGGGCATCGTAGTTGCTCAGTCCGCAGGCGACCGCCTGACCAGTTTCGCTACGGATGAGCAAGGCATCGCCGCGTGCAAAGCGCCCCTGGACCTGGCGAATACCTGCGGGTAATAAACTCTTGCCACCGCTGAGCAGCGCGCGCTCGGCGCCGGCATCGACGAGCAGTTCGCCACGGCCGGCAACGCCGGTGGCCAGCCAGCGTCTGCGCCCGTCAACCCCAGCTTTGGCCGGAAATAAGGTGCCGATCGGCTCCCCCTGCACGGCGCGCAGTAGGACGGGCGGTTCCGCACCGGAGGCAATAATCACAGATGCGCCGGCACGCGTGGCTGTCCGGGCGGCTAGCAGCTTCGTGCGCATACCACCGGTGCCGTCGCGAGAGGTGCTTTTACCAGCCAGACGCTCGACATTGGCGTCCACGTTTTCGACCAGTGGGATGAGGGTGGCCGTGGGGTCGCTGCGCGGGTCAGCGGTGTACAGGCCGCCGGTATCCGTTAGCAGCACCAGCAGGTCGGCGTCGATGAGGTTGGCTACCAAAGCGGAAAGTTGGTCGTTGTCCCCGATCTTGATTTCGTCAACGGCAACCACATCGTTTTCATTGATGATCGGCAGTACCTGATGCTCCAACAACGTCAGGAGAGTGGTGCGCGCGTTCAGGTACCCTTGTCGCTGGCTGAGGTCCTGTCGGGTAAGCAGGGCCTGGGCGACGACGACGCTGTGCTCCCGGAAAATGCTGTCCCAACGTTGCATGAGGATCGCCTGGCCTACCGCGGCGAGCGCCTGCTTCGCCGGCAGGTCCTTGCTGTCGAACGCCACCCCCAGGCGTTCCCGTCCGGCGGCAACGGCACCGGACGTGACGAGCACCACCGGAATACCCTTTGCCCGAAGTTGGACAATTTGGGCGGCCAGGCGCCGCATCGCGGCGGCATCGAGGGTGTCACCGCCTGCGGTGAGACTGGTCGTGCCGACCTTGGCGACCACACGAAAGAAGCGGTGCGTGAGCATGCCCCTTACTCTACCGCCTCGACTGGTGCCTCCGCTTGGCCGACCGTCAGCAAGTCGAAGCCGAGCATGGCCACGGCGAGCGGGGCGGCGGCGGCAACGGCGTGGGCCGGCACGATGGGGATGGTGAGGTGGCGACCGCCCTCGCGGCGCAGCCAGCCGGCGATGATGTGTAACTCGTCCAGTTGGTCGTTGCGGACGTAGCTGCCGGTTGCCGGCGGTGTGACGCCGTACAAGTCGTTGAGCCAGCGTTCCAACAGTTCCAACGGCAAATCGCCAGGCCGCAGACGGCGTTGAGCGATCAGTAATCCGCCCCGGATGGCGAAGACTTCTACGGCGCCCGCTTCGAGCGATGTCGCCAGGATGACGGCGTGGCAGTCGTGTAAAGCGGTACTGAGCCGCCATTGGGCGCCAAAGAGTAGGCGCAGTTCGTCGGCGGCATCACGCAGCTCCGCCGCCTCTTCAAAGCGCAGCGCATCGGCCATGTCGTCGCGTCGCTCTTCCAGGTGACGAATCAGGGCGCCGTCGCCGCCGCTGAGGAAGCCTTTCAGATCGTTGACGGCGGCTCCATACGCGGCGGTGCCGGCGCCCCCAGCGCATGGAGCCAGACAGTGCCCCATCTGCCCATAGATACACATTGGCGTCTCGCCGGCGATGATCGGCCCGGTGCAGCGCGGCAGATGGAAGCGTTCCTGCAGCACGACGACTGCCGATTGGACAGGATTGGCGCGCCGGAAAGGTCCGTAATAGGTGGCGCTGTCGGCGGTGATTGCGCGGGTGACGCTCAGCCGGGGGAACGGCTCGTCCGTGCTGAGCCGCAGATAGGGGTACTGATGGTAGTCGCGTTGCGCCTGATTGCCGGCGGGGAGGTATTGCTTGATCAAACGGGACTCCAGCAGAAGCGCCTCCAACTCGGAACCCGTTTCGATATGGTCAATTGTCTCAACCGAACTCAAGACTCGCCGCAGCCGATGCGGCTCCCGTGCTCCCGCTCGGAAGTGCGACTGGACGCGCCGCTTCAGATTCGTGGCCTTGCCGACATAGACCACTTGGCCGTCCCCGTTGCGAAAGCAGTAGACGCCGGGCGCCGCCGGCAACTGGCGCACACGCGCGGCGAGATCTGCTGTCCGCTGGCTGCCGCCGCCGGCTTGCAGGCGCACGAGCTGGGTGAGGGTGGCGGCGCCGGCATCGACGGCCAAGGCCAGCAATCTTAGAAAAGCGGCGCCGGTGGCAGCGGCGTCCTGTTCGGCGCGATGGCCGGACCGTCCGGGCAACTCCAACGCCAGGAGGAGGGCATCAAGGTTTGCCCGGCGCAATCCCGGCAGCAGCCGGCGACCCAGCCGGGCCGTACACACGGTGGGGGCCGCGTAGGCGATGCCACTGCGCCGGAACTCTTCGCGTAGGAAACTGTAGTCGAAGGTGGCATTGTGGGCGACCAGGGCATCCGACCCCAGGAATTCGGCCAGGGCCGCGGCAATGTCGTCGAACGACGGCTGGCCGTCGAGCATGGCGCGGGTGATGCCGGTGAGGCGGACAATATCGAGAGGAAGGCTGCCCCCGTGGTCGACCAGGGCATGGAAGCGATCGCCCAGGATGCCGTCCCGCACCCGCACAGCGCAGACTTCGATCACACGGTTATGCGCCGGACTGAGGCCAGTGGTTTCGACGTCGACCACCACGAACGGCGTATCCGGCAGAGGCCTGGACTGGTGGGGCGACATGGGCATCCTTTCGCGGACGGCACTGCACCGTACCAGCCCTATTGCCTTGCAGGCAATAGTAGCAGGACAGCCGGGTGGGGAGGTATACTATTTGTAACGGGTACCAGAACACCTGCTTGCCGTCCACGACGACCCCGAGCCTGCCGTGCGTTTGCACGGTCGCCCATGGCCTGCCAGCTCCGGCCAGCGGAGTGATTTCTGCATCGGCGGAAAGACAAGGGAGGACGAAGGGTGATGGACACCGAGACAGCAGACGACGTGGCGGCACTGGGGCGGCGTGCGCTTACGGGAGCCCTGGAGGCCGTTCATGCCCTCCTCGCGCAAGTCGCGCGGGAGCACGACGCCCACCAAACGGATGCCCTGGCTACCCTGGCCCGACTAGACGAGCCGGTGCTGTGGAACGATTTCCTTGGTTACCTGGCAGGGAACACCTGGCGCGGTCAGCACATGCCGATTGCCCGCAGTGGCGTCACGCTTGATCTGCGTCGCCTCTTTGTGCAGTCGTTCGGCCAACCGATGCAGCGCCGGCGGACTGCCGTGCGCGAGGCGTTGCAGCAGCCTTCGGCACGGCTGCGAGCGCTGGCCGCTTCCCTGGCGGCGGAGGTGCGCGATCGAGAGGCGCTGCCGACGGCGTTGGCGCTGCTAAGCGACCCGCATCCGGAGGTGCGAATCGCCGCGGCGCGCGTCATCCAGGCCGTCCCCGACGTCACTGCCGTCGAAGCGCTGCTGCGCAACATGGAAGAACGGGACTACGGAGTGCGCTCGTCGGCGGTCGCGGCGATGCGTGCCATTGGGCGTCCGGCCTTACTGGCGCTGTTACGCCGCCTGATCGAGCGCCCCTGCGGCAGCGACTTCAAGATCGCTGTGAGCCATGCCTTGCACTGGCTGGCGGTCGGTGCAGATCCGACGGCCATTGCCGCCCTGGTCGCGGCGCTGCGCAGTCCGGCCTCCGGCGTGGCGGTGCCGGTCGCGGCCGACCGGATCCTGCACTGGTATCGTCAGCACGCCGGGCGGTCGGTGCTCGCTTAGTGTGGACGGCGGTTTGGCGGACTGGGTCAGGGTATACTGGCCCCAGGGGAAACCATGGCGCTCATTGCCTCGTCGATCTCGCGGCAGCAGTTCGGGCGGTTGCGCGACCGGTTGCTGGATCTGCGCCTCTTTCGCAAGATTCTTATCGCCAATACGGCCCTGGTTGCGCTGGGGACGGTGCTTGGCTACTGGCTCACCCGCCATTTTGCGGAGCGGTCCGATGCCGGGTGGACCATTCTGGTCGGTATCAGCAGCATTTGCTTCTCGTTACTGCTGAACTCCATCATCCTGCGGGCGGCGCTCTCGGCCATTGAGCCGCTGCGCGAAACGGTGGAACAGGTCCGACGCGGCAACCCGGCGGCGCGGGCTTGCCGGCCCTTGTTTGGTGACCCTGACCTGCGCCGACTGGGCGACACGCTTAACGCGCTCCTTGACACGGTGCAGGCGCAGCAGCAACAGTTGGAGACGCAACTACATCGCGTCCAGGCGCTTTCCGGGGCGGTGATTCGGGCCCAGGAGCAGGAGCGACAGCGTATCGCCCGCGAGTTGCACGACGAAGCAAGTCAGGCGCTGACGGCAATCATTGTCGGCCATCGCGTCATCGAGCAACTCAACGATGTTGAGGCGATCAAGCACAAATCCAGCGAGTTGCGGGCCCTCACCGCCGAAACGTTGGATGCGCTCCACCGTCTGATCGTCGAGTTGCGTCCCAGCTTGTTGGAGGAGCGAGGATTGCTCCCGGCGCTGCGCTGGTATGCCGGCGAGTACGGCGAACGCTTCGGCTTGCAGCCCGAACTCTTCACCTCCGGCTTCGAGGGACGGCTACCCCGTGACGTCGAGACTGCCCTTTTTCGCATCGTCCAGGAGGCGTTGACGAACGTGGCGCGCCACGCCGCGGCGCAACATGTCACCATTCGCCTGGTGCGCCGGCCGGAGCGCATCGAGGCGTCGATCGACGATGATGGGCGGGGCTTCACCGTCGACGGCACGGCCACCGCCACTGCGCCCGCGCGCGGCCTGGGGCTCCTTGGCATGCAGGAGCGGGCGGCGCTGGCCGGTGGTCACTGCGAAGTGCGTTCCGCCCCCGGCTGCGGCACTCGTGTGCTCGTCAGTATCCCGGAATAGCCGGCGCCGGAAGCCGAAGGAGAGAAGCAATGGCAAAGATTCGCCTGTTGTTGGTTGATGATCACGCAGTGTTGCGTGCCGGCCTGCGCGCACTATTCAACCTGCAGCCGGACATGGAAGTTGTCGGCGAGGCGGGCGAGGGTGAAACGGCGATCCGTCTGGCCCGCGAACTGGCGCCGGCCGTCGTGCTCATGGATATCTCCCTGCCGGGCGTGGGCGGAATCGAGGCGACGCGGCGGATCATGCAACATGCCGCTGCCGCCCATCTATCGACCAAGGTTCTTGCGCTGACGATGTACGATAACCCCCACTATCTGTTCGAAGCGTTACAGGGCGGCGCCGCCGGCTACGTGCCCAAGCGCGCCGCCGACTCCGACCTCTTGACGGCAATCCGCGCCGTGGCCGCCGGTCAGTCATTCCTGTACCCAAGCGCGGCCAAGGCCCTGATCACCGAGTTCCTGGAGCACGGTCGCGAGCGTCATGACAGCTACGACCTGCTGACGGCGCGGGAGAAAGAGGTGCTTCGCCTCATCGCCGAAGGTAACACCAACCGGCAGATCGCGGACATGCTGGTCGTCAGCCCCAACACGGTGGAGGTGCATCGCAGCCGCATCCGCGAAAAACTCAATGTCCACGACCGCACCGAGATCCTCAAATACGCCCTGAGCCGGGGCCTTGTGGAATCGGTGCCGTTACTGGGAAGCGCGAGCGAAGGGAACCCTCTCTCCTAACCTCTTCCCCAAGCTTGGGGGAGAGGCACCTGCCCCAATGCTGGCTCGTTCCCCGAACCGCCATGGTGAGGCAATGGTCGAGGTGGACGACCAAACGCTCGACCAGGGTTCTCTCCCAGCGACAACCAATCGCTCGACTATGGCTCTCCCCCAGAATTGGGGGAGAGATGGCAAAGCCAGAGAGAGGGCTTTCACCTCGCATGAGTTCAGCCAAGTTCCGCCAGGAGCTTGCGGACGTGGGCGGCGCTGCGGCGGACCGCCTCGGCCGAATCTGACTTACCTTCATATTCGATCGACAAGGCGCCGGCATAGTGATGGTCGTTGAGGATGCGGAAGACCTGAGCGAGGTC
>JBPCLN010000049.1:0-3213 GCA_051003235.1 Chloroflexota bacterium
CGCGCCGACGATGTGCGCTCCATCCTCATGGCGGGCGCGGGCGTGGCGACCACGGTGACGGCGGGGGAATCCTTGCCGACGACCTTGGGCTTGCCGACGGTACCGACCCGCTCGCTGGACGCCTACGCCCTGGCGGAGGTGGTGCGATGACCGCCGCTACCCTCCCGCCGCTCGCCCCTGATCTCCTGGCCGGCCTGAAGCGCCTGAAGCTTGCTCGCATGCGGTCGCTCGCCCCGGAACTGCTCCAAACGGCCAAGACCCAGTGCTGGGCGCCCGAGGAATTCCTACGGACCCTCATCGACGCCGAGATCACCGCTCGGGACAACGCCAACCAGGCCGCGCGCCTCAAGGCTGCCGGCTTCCCGGTCTCCAAGTCCTTGGACGAGTTCAAGGTGACGGTCTCCTCCGTCCCTCAAGCGACGTTCGACGACCTCGCCAGCCTGGAATGGCTGCGCGCCGCCGAGAATCTCTGCTTGGTGGGCCCCTCGGGGACGGGCAAGTCCCATCTCCTCCTGGGCCTTGGCCAAAAGGCAGTCATTACTGGCCGCCGGGTGCGCTACTTCGTGGCGGCGGCTTTGATCGAAACCCTCTATCGTGGCTTGGCCGACAACTCCGTCGGCCGCGTCATTGACCAGCTGCTCCGCTGCGACTTCATCATCATTGATGAGCTGGGCTTCGCCCCCCTCGACGCCACCGGCAGCCAGCTCCTCTTCCGCTTCGTCGCCGCCGCTTACGAACGCAAGAGCCTCGGCATCGCCAGCCATTGGCCCTTCGACCAGTGGGGCCGCTTCCTGCCGGAACAGGCGACCGCCGTCTCCCTGATCGACCGCTTGCTCCATCACGCCGTCACCGTCGTCACTGACGGCGACTCCTTCCGCATGCGCGAGGCGCGCTCGCGCCCACGTCCAGGAGGTGCCACGATGTAACATTTGGCCTCCGGGGTGGGGACTTTTCTTGGCCACCACCGGGGACTTTCACTTGGCCATTGACATCTGCGCTACCAGCAGCACCACAGCGAAGTAGCGCACAGGTAGCGCTCTTGTTTCCCGCACTGCCCCAATCGTTCCACGCACCGACTCAAGAGAAGAGCGGCTACGGCCGCCAACCACCCGGTTAGGACCAATTTGGCGCGTTCGGCAACAGGCCCCGTGGCCGGAGTTTAGGAGTGACCACACCACGCCAAGTGTGACCCGTCCGTTGGCTGGTGTGAGAGCTCGGAGGACGGGGAACAACCGCGCAGCTCTCGCTTGTCCCGGGAACCGTGCTGCCGGAGGCACATGCGGGGAGAGGGGACGCGAGGATTCGCGTCCCCAGCGATTCACCCAGAATATCTCGCCACCTCCGGCGGCAGCGCTGCTGAGCCGAAGACGTCAGCGCAGAGCAGGCAACCAGCCTCCCAGCCTGATGGCCCACCATCGCTGGATACGACCACATCGACGGGGAACCGCACATGGAGGCGGATGAGGGCCGCCGTCACCAGCAGATCGTAGGGAAGGGAAACGGTCTTGCAGCAGGAGAAGTACCGGCCCTGCTCGTCGGGGCGCACATCCAGAGTCGAGGCAAGGAGCCTTGGCACGGCGAAGGGGTCTCCCGCGTCAGGCAACGCGCCGTTGCAGGCCACCAGGTCGGCGGTCAACCGCGGCGTGCCCGTGCCATCTGGTCCAGCCAGGCGCAGCGGGTAAGGCCGGCGCCCCGGTGGCGTGTGCTCTGGGTGGATCACGACCGTCGGCGGCAGGGCGGCGAGCAGGCATTGGCCATCCGCAACCCAGGCCGCGAACGGCGTCAATGCCAGTTCCGATGCCCTGAGGAAATAGTCGGTGTAGCCCATCGTCCATTTGTCCTTTTGATAATCCGCGGATTGCATTCGGCTGTCGGCTGACCTTCGAGAGCCGGAGGCGAGGGAACGAGGCGACGGCTGAGGCCGTCGCCGAGGCCGCTCCAGTTACGAGGCTTCGCGCTGTGTCAGGTCGAACAGCGACCCCTGCCCAGGCACCGGCTTCCTGGTCCGCGCCTTCGGCAACTTGGCGCCGCGTCGCGCCAGTTCCGCCCGCAGATCGAGGAAGCTGAGCTGCCGCGACTGCACTGCCGGGGCAGACTCCGCAGGCATTTCTACTGACGCCGGAGCCGCCTGGTCGGTGGTCTCGGCTGCAGGCGGCAGTGAGTCATCCACGACGTGCGGGAACTCAAACAGCGCCGGCACCTCCGGTTGGTCGGCAAAGACCCGGGCCAGTTCCTGTCGCGTCTCTTCTGATGAACGACAATTAGAATTGCCGGCATCTTGCCTTACGAGAAAAGGTTACTTGTCGCCGGCCGTTGCCTCAGCTACGATCTTATCTGAAGGGGCCGCTTCGTGGGCAGGGGATCGCGTCGGCACGATCCCTGCAGCGCGAGCCTGATCGATCAAGCGGCGTAACCCGAGTCGCAGATTACCGTGCCCGAGGCGGTTCAGGACGCCGGTGTCTTCCAGGCGGATATGGAAGGAGTAGGTATACAGCGGTTCGCCGGGGCAGTCGGCGGCCTTGCGTCCCGCCCCAGATCGAGCGCCACCGCGGGGCATTGTTTGCACTTCCTGTCTTTTTGATTCGCACGCCCAATCATAGCGCATCGTGCAGCGTAGCGGTTTGCCAGCCGGCGAAATGGTGGCGGATCATCGGTAGGCTGCTGTTGGTAGCAGGACGTCAGTGGCGTCATGGCTCTCCTCTACACCCCGCCCGACGTGCAGTAGATGCGGCGGTGTCTGGGGGACCGGACATTTTCTCGGAGACACGGGCGATCGACGCGCCCAAGGGACGCCAACGGCCCAGTCCCGACTCGATGCCGCTCGGTCGTTTGGTATCGGAAGGATGGAACGAGCCACTGCTGGGGACGTCGAGCGGGTGCTGGGCGTCACCGCGAAATGCCGGCATCGTGCCCCAGGAGAACATATGCCGTGTCGCCGGCCGTTGCTGCACTGCCGTCGACAACAGTCTCTTTGCCTGGGGACTTGGACCGGCTCCGCACGCGGCGGGACACTTCTGCGCGCTGCCGGTGGGCGCTCGGCCAGGTACTAACACCGGTCACTCCCCACCACGAGCACGAGAAAACGAACCGCCACGACCACCGCCGCGTCGGCCCGTCTCCTCCTTGGGCACGTTCAGGGTAGCACCGTCCTTGGTGTTCTGCACCGGCTGAGCGATCGGCCGTCCCGCTCGGCAGGCACAATCAGTGGCTCGC
>JBPCLN010000050.1:0-23969 GCA_051003235.1 Chloroflexota bacterium
CAGTTCCGCCTCGTTGTAGTTGCCCTTCTTCATCCGTTGATAGACGCCGAAGATATCGAGCAGGATAATGGCGGCTTCTCGCCGCAGGTGCTGGCCGGTCACTCCTGGCAAGACATCGCGACCGCCCAGGCAGACCCGAAGGCGGCGATCTCGCAGGGGATCGTGGGAACGGCGAACTACCTGACGGCCGGCCTGTGCCACCTGACCGGTGACAAGCCGGGGACGGCCTGTACTGTCGCTCCGATCCCGCCACTTTAGCAGCAATTGGCGGCAGGACATTAATGGTGGCCGGCCGGGGAGGTCCTCACTGGGCACGCAGTCGGGAGCGGTGACACTGTTGGTACTGGCGATCGCCGGGGTGGCCATTGCCGGCTACCTCACGGCGGCCCACTACACGCCCCTGCCGCTGGTGTGCTCGACAACCGGTGTAATCGACTGCGCCCAGGTCACCACCAGCGCCTACTCGGTGGTGCCGGGTACGACGGTGCCGATCACCGTTCCCGGTCTCGCCTGGTTTTTCGTCAGTGGCGTTCTCGCCATTGACGCACTGCGGCGCCGACCGCCGGCGACAAGGCTGTGCCTGACTCACCTCCTGTGGGCTACGACCGGGCTACTCGTCGCCCTCTACCTCGTCTTCGTGGAGATCGTACGGCTGCACCGGATCTGCCTGTGGTGTTCCGCCGTTCACCTGTTCCTGCTGGCCGGCTTCCTCGTCGCCTTCGGTCGGTGGCAAGCGCTACCAGAGGCGACAGCGGCACCGGTCGAGGAGAGGTAACTACCGCCGTCGGCGAGCCTCGATCGTCAGTTTGCCGCCACGAAGGCGCCATTAGCCCACCCGACCTCCTGGCCGTCAATGACTAAATGCACCCACCCGTCCTGCCTTGCTGTGACGCAGGCCCCATCACCTTGTGCCAAATAGGATACAACGGCACTATCAACGCCGGGGGCAGCGTGCAGGCGCAAGCCGGCCGGCACGACGGTGACCTGCTCGCCAAGGGCGGGCGACGAATCCGGCAGCGCCGCCGCGGCCGCCACCACTGCTGCCGCCACCGGTACGCTGGTCGTTGCCGCCGTCCGCCAGGCGGCGCCCGCGGAAGTCCCTGCCGACCAGGCGTAGGTGTACGGCCGGCGCTCCCGTGGGCTGGCCCTGGCGGCCAGGAAGTCCGCCAGCGATGCCTGCACCTCGGAGCCGGCCATCGGGTCATCGAAACGCACGAGTGCCCGTAGGGGATCAAAGCCGGTGACGACGACGAAATGGTTGATGGGCGTGAAGAACCAGGTCGGACGGACCAGCGCGATCACCGGGCGCCCGAGGGCGAGTTGGTCGCTCAATAGTGATGCCGCCGCGGCCGGACCGGCGGCGTTAGCGGCATCGGCGCCGACTCCCGGAGCGAGCGTGCGAATGGCCTGCGCGACCTGCCAGGGGGCGCTTCCAGCGCCGACGAGGGATGCACCGCCCATGAGATACTCCGCCCGCCCGAGCGGCGGCGTAGTTCCGGTCCAGTAGGCGACGATCATGGCGGCGCTGGCCGGGCCGCAGGCATACGCCGCGACGTGTCCGCCGAGGCCGGTGACCGGAGTGAGTTGGGAGACATACGGCACCGTGATTTGAAGCCGGGCGTCGGCCGCCATTCCAGGCACCGCTCCGGGCGTCATGCCGGCCGCCTGGGCCGCTGATGGTCGTGCCACCAGCAGAGCCAGAAAGACGATCACCGAGCCGGATACCAAACAGCGAAGCATTGCAAGCACCTCCACCCCCCACCCTACCGGTTCCGCTGCCCCGTGACAATCACCCAGGATGCCCAGTCGGACCGACACTGTGCCGGAAGGTCACGCCGCGGACTTAGCGGCACGCCCGGCAGCGACCGAACAGATCAAGCGAGTGTCCCTCCAGGGTGAAACCGGTCTGTTCGGCGACGGCGGAGAAGGCGGCTTCAGATAAGCAGGCCGCAACTTCCACCACGCGGTGGCACTCGGTGCAGGTAATGTGATGATGATGCTGCTCGCCACACATGCGATAGCGGTGCGTGCCGTCAGCGAAGGTGACCCGATCCAAGATGTCCTGCTCGCGTAAGGTGTCCAACGCTCGGAAGACGGTGGCGCGACCCAACTGCCGATCGATGTCTTGCAGCTCGTGCCAGAGCTCCTCCGCCGTGAAACCGCCCCCCCCGGCGGCGCGCTCGACCAACTGTTGGGCGATGAGGCGGCGGGGACGGGTGTTGCGGAGCCCATCGCGGGCGAAGGCGGCCTCAATGGTTGCCACGGTCGTGGCCATCCCTATCCCCCTTCCCGGCGCCTGAGGCAGCCACGCGTACCGGTCGCCGGCCCCGCGGACCAGATCAGCGATCGACGTGCGGGGCCTTCAGGCTAATGATACGGCATATCATTGACAGCCCGAAACAGGGCTGGTACGCTGCTCGGTAATGAGACTATGTATCAACGAGACCCAGTGTGCACGAACGGTCCAGAGAGGTTTCACGCCATGGCCAGTAATCTGATCCGGCTTCGTTTGGGTGATCCCGAGTCGGGCGGCGACTGCGGTCGCCGGACTGTTCACAGTCTAGCCACGGCTCCCAAGCCCGGCATTAGCCGGCGTTGCTTCTTGCACGGCACGCTCGCCGCCGGTAGCGCCCTGCTCGTGGGTCTGCTGGACGCCTGTAGCAGTGCCGCCGTCACGGCCAATGCGTCATCGAGTGCTTTCTCCCCTGTAGGGGCTACTTCCAATGTGGCAACAACCTCGACCGCGTCAGGTGGTGCGGCGCCGGCTGTGGCAGCGGCCGAGAACGTCTGGGGCAGCATCGCCGGTCAACTGGGCGGCGATCGAGTACAGGTGACGAGTATTATCGCCAACCCGAACACCGATCCCCATAGCTACGAGCCCCGGCCGACTGACGCCCGCCTGGCCGCCACTGCCCGCTACGTCATTGTCAATGGCGCCGGCTACGATCCCTGGGCAGAAAAGCTCCTCACCGCCAACCCGGTCGCCGGTCGCCGCGTTCTGACGGTTGCCGACCTGGTCGGCAAGAAGGACGGCGACAATCCCCACCTCTGGTACAGCCCGGACTACGTGGCGCAAGCCATCCAGCGGATCACTGCCGACTACAAAGCGCTGGCGCCGGCCGATGCCCCCTATTTTGACCAGCAATATATGCAGTTCACGACCGTCCGCCTCAAGGCGTACAAGGATCTTATCGCCACGATCAAGCAGCGCTTTGCGGGCGTTCCGGTGAGCTCTACGGAAAGCATCTTCGTCTATCTGGCCGGCGCGTTGGGGTTGCAAGTGCTCACGCCGCCGGGCTTCATGCAGGCGATCAGCGACGGCAACGAGCCGACCGCCGCCGAGAAGGCGACCTTTGACCAGCAGATCACCAAGCATCAAATGAAGGTTTTCGTCAACAACAAGCAGAACGCGACGCCGGACACTTCAGTCCTGAAGGCGAAGGCCCAGGCCGCCGGCATCCCCATCGTGGATATCACCGAGACGCTCGACCCGGCCACCGCCAGCTTCCAGGACTGGCAGACGGCGCAGCTACAGGCCCTGCAGCAAGCCCTGGCCACAGCGACGGGGAAGTAGGAGATGGCAAGCAGACGGCTAACGACGTGGTATGGTGTGCGACACCGCCCGGTGGGATACGCGCGGCGAGATCCTGGCACAAAGGCAGAAGTTCCAATGGCGCTACCCTCACGCCAGCAGGCGACCGCACCGGACGCACCCGTGCCGGAAGCCGGTGCCTATGAGCGCGCTGAGGTGGTACTGGAGTTTGCGGATGCGGCGGTGCGGGTTGGCGGGCGCACGATCTGGCAGCATCTCCAGATCGCCGTGCAAGCCGGTGAGTTCATCGCCGTTCTCGGCCCGAACGGAGCGGGGAAGTCGACCCTCCTCAAAGTGATCCTGGGCACTTTGTCACTCAGTGCCGGCGCCATCACGGTCCTAGGCGGCCCGGCGCGCCGCGGAAACGCCGCAATCGCCTATCTGCCGCAGCGGCGCAGCTTCGATGCCGACGTGCGGATTCGGGGGCGTGATCTGGTGCGCCTGGGGTTGGATGGCGCGCGCTGGGGAATCCCCCTGCCGGCGCTCTGGCGTCTGCTGGGCCGCGGGGCGGCGGCCACGGAACTCGAGCGGCGGGTTCAGGAGGCGCTCGACACGGTCGGTGCGACAGCGTATGCCGACCGCCCCATCGGCGAAGTGTCAGGCGGCGAGCAGCAGCGCCTGCTTATCGCCCAGGCATTGATCACCCGGCCCCAACTACTCCTCCTGGACGAGCCTTTCGAGAGCCTGGATCTTGCCCATCAGCAGTCGATTGCCGGCTTGATCCGGCGCGTCGCACGGACCTACGGGATCACCGTGTTACTGGTGGCCCACGATGTGAACCCGATCCTGCCCTACCTCGATCGGGTGCTGTACGTCGCGCGCGGCCAGACTGCCGCCGGCACGCCGGAAGCGGTTATGACTTCCGAGACCTTGTCCGAACTCTATGGGGCGCAAGTAGAGGTGCTGCGGGCCCGGGATGGGCGTATCGTCGTCGTCGGCCAGCCGGAAGGTGACCAGTCCCATGCCGTCCACGCCCATTAGTTCGAGCGGGGTGCAGGTCCATCCGAGCTGGAGTCTTTTGTTCGATCTGCAGCAGCTCTTCGCTTTCCACTTCATGCAGAATGCCTTCCTGGCGGGCACCCTGATCGCCCTCGCTGCCGGAGCGGCCGGCTATTTCATGGTGTTACGCGGGCAGAGCTTCGCCGGGCATACGCTGGCCAACGTCGGCTTCGCCGGCGCGGCCGGCGCGGCAGTCGTGGGCGCCACCCCGGTGGTGGGACTGCTGGTCTTTTGTGTCGCAGCCGCCGTGGCTTTCGAGCCGCTGGCGGGACGAGGGGAGACCGGCGGACGCGGGGCCATGGTGGCGATTGCCAGCGTCCACAGCTTCTTCCTTGGGTTAGGCTTCCTGTTTGAGCGCCTCTATGCGCACTACGCCGGCGGCATCTACGCCATCCTCTTCGGCGCCGTCCTCGGCATCAGCGATGCCGACGTGCAGATCGTGACCGCCACGGCGGTGGTCACCCTGACCGCGCTCCTCCTCCTGGGCCGTCCGTTACTCTTCGCCTCGATCGACCCGGCCGTGGCTGCCAGTCGCGGCGTACCGGTGCGGCTGGTATCGATGCTCTTTCTGATCCTCCTGGCGCTGGCCGTAGCGGAAGCAGTGCAGGTGGTTGGTGTGCTGCTGATCTTTTCCTTGCTCGTGACGCCGGGGGCGATTGCCCGCCGCCTTAGCACGCGTACGGCCATGGGTGTGGCGCTGGCGATGCTGCTGGCGTTGCTCTTCACCTGGGCCGGGCTGGCCGTCGCCTACTTTACACCCTACCCTGTCGGCTTTTTCATCAGTAGTTTTGCCTTTGGTACGTATATCCTGACGCGGCTGCTCCTGCCCTATCGGTCGCGCCGGGTAGGGCGATACCGGGCGGCTCCGGCAAGAGGGACAGCGTGACCAGCCTGTCGCTCCTGGCCGCGGTGGCCCCTTGCTCCCTGAATCTGCTCGCAGATGTGCAGGCGATGCTGCAGTACGACTTCATGCGGGCGGCCTTCCTGACCGCCACCGTCACCGCCGTCCTGGCGGGACTCGTCGGATACTTCGTGGTGCTGCGCCAGGTCGCCTTTGCCGGCGATACTCTCTCCCACGTCGCCTTCACGGGCTCGCTCTTCGCCCTAATCCTGGGCCTCAACCCGCTGGTCGGCCTCTTCGGCTTGACGGCGCTGGGCGGGTTGGGGATGGGACTGCTGGGCGAACGGGCCCGGGCGCGCGACGAGGCGATTGGCACGCTTCTGGCCTGGGTGCTGGGCCTCGGCGCGCTGTTCCTGAGCCTCTACACGACTTCCGGCAACGCCGCCAACAGCGCCATCGGCGTGAACGTGCTGTTCGGTTCGATCTTCGGCCTCACCGCGGCCCAGGTCCACCTCACCCTCGTCGGGGGCGGGGTAGCCATCGCCCTGCTGCTCTTGCTGGCTCGCCCGCTGCTGTTTGCCTCGCTCGATCCCGACGTGGCGGCGGCGCACGGGGTGCCGGTGCGCGCCTTGAGCGCCGTCTTTTTGCTGCTCGTCGGCATCACCGTGGCCGAGGCGGTGCCGGCCGTCGGGGCCTTGTTGGTCTTTTCCCTGCTCATCACGCCAGCGGCCATCGCCCAACGGCTCCTGCCTCGACCGTTCCCGGCGTTGCTCCTCTCAGCGCTGCTGGCCTTGCTCCTGGCCCTGGTCGGGCTCACCCTCGGCTTTTACACGCCCTATCCCGTCAGCTTCTTGATCACCGCCCTCGCTACTCTTGCCTACACAACGATGTGGCTCTGGCAGCGCCTGGTGCGTCCGCGAGCGCACTGACGGTCAAAACGAAAAGCGCCATGTCGTCCATGGACACGGACGGCTGGCGCATCACCAGTCCCCCGCGGGAAGACCTTGCCTTTAGACCAGCCGAATTGGATCGCTAACGAACCCAAAAGGACTACTTCGGGGCGACGGTACCGCGCGCCGACCGACATCACCGCGTTGCCTGCCAGGCGTGTCACTTGCCTGGCAGGGGGCATCTACTGCTCAACGTTTTGCCCAAACGCCGAATGCTTCTGCGGCGCGAGATTGGCAACAGCGGGGCAATCCGCGCCCGCGCCTGATCCGTCAACTCACCTCGACCAACCACAACCAAGGGGCCGCTGGTCGACCGGCCCAGCGACGGACGCGGTAGCGGATGTGGGTGGCCTCCGGTGTGTCGATCACCCGGACGATCTCCAACTCGACGCGCGACGGCAACACCTCGAACAGTCGACGGCAACCACCCGGCCGGTCAGCGGCGCTTGCGCTAAGGCGGCTTTGGTGGCGGCGAGTTCCTGCCCCTTCCCGGGAGCGGCCACTTGGGCCAGCACCGCCCCCGCCTGCGCAGCGTAGACACTCACCAGATGCACACCCGGCAGCTGCTCCCCATGGATGCCGCGCACGGGTACCCACCGCAGTGGGTGGTGCCATCGACGCACAGCAGCGCGTCCGGCGCTGGTCCGGTCTGCGCCAGCCACCGCCCCACGACGGCCTCGAACGCCGCTACATCAAGGCCCTTGAACACGCGATGGAGCGTCGCAACACTGGGACTGCGCCCCGCCAGTAGTCCCAGGGCCAGCAGGAGTGCGGGATCGTCTTCCCGTCGCTCCCGCGCCCACTGGGCGATGGCATACAGGCTGCGCGCTCCGCACAGCATCGCTGCCACGCTCACTTGCAACAACGGCACGAAGGCGTGCACCCGCAAGTGCGCCCGCCGCCGATCCGGCAGCGCCGCCAACACCTCCGCCAACGTCTGCTCGCCCATCCGCCCTCCTCCCGCTGCCCGTCCTTACCACTCTCCAGTCTCGTCAACTCCACCGGTAATGAAAAGACCCTGTTTGCTACCCCAAGGTCCTTTCGCTACCGTCTTGAGAGGTGGCCGGTCGGAGCGCAGGCGTCTCGCCCGCCCCGGTTGGCAGCGGGCCATTGCAACGATCGCCGACAGCGCCCGCCGTTCGTCCTCCCGCGGGGCGGGTGAGACGCCCGCGCTCAGATCGTCGGCAATGATCATTCGCAGAACGACTTGAGGATTCCAACACTGCTGGTGCGAACTATCCCGCCCGCTGCCAGGTCCCGCAGCCCTTGCTCTGGAAGCCCTTGTCGCCAGCCCCAATGGTCACGATTGCAGGAGTGTCCGTGTTGTCGTTGGCAAGTATGCCTCCGATACTACCGCCGAAGGTGCTGAGACGCGCCCAATAACAGCCTGGCTGCCCGGATGACTTCCATGTGCCGGGCGCCACGTCCCTACCGACAAAATACGTCCCGTCGCGAAATTGCGCGGTCGTACTGGCAGTGACGGGAGAAAGATCGTTGGTCCAGGTGCCACAGCCGACACTTTGGAACCCCTTGTCCGTTGGGGCTATCGTCACAATGGCTTTGTCGTCAGCGTTATCGTTCGCTAATATGTCACCTATTCCGCCCGAGAATCCGGCCAGCCGAGACCAGTAACAGCCCGACGTGCCGGATCGCGTCCGGTACGTGCCTGGTTGAATGTCCTTACCAACCATGAACGTTCCGTCTCCAAAGGTGCGCCTCGCCGCTGGCGCCGGAGGTGGCGATACCGGGGCCGGTGGCTGAGCTGTAGAACCGGCCGATGCGTCCGCGAGCGGCAAGACATCGGGATTGGCCTCCCACGAGAACCGCTGCGTGTTCAAGCGCTTTGCCAGCCCATTGGGACCATTAATCCATGTCCAATAGCCATTGGTAAATGCAGTCCAATTATCAGCCTTGCGCCACGCCATGCGGCCCGTCGTCGTATGCTGTTGGGCGTCGCCATTGGCAGCAAATGCCTGATTGTCGGTACAGCTTCCGGTATCCGATGGGTCCATACTATTCAGCGTCTGGAAGCCGAGCACGTATTGACAACTGGGAGCGCTTTGAGCTTGGGCGGGAGCGGCAATCACCAGGGCAGGTGCAACAAGACAGAGTGCAGAGAGAAACCTAAGCAAAACAAATTCCCATTCAATGAGCCTTAACGATACAAATAACGTGCCAAACCAAAGCGATGGTTGAGATCAAGTATACGGAACGCTACTAACTTATACGCTAAATGGGCTCTATGACCGCCACCGAGACAGACTGCCGACAGGGAATGGCGCTATCTCACCTGACCGTTACGCTCCACAACGGAAGTGACTCCTGCGTCCACCGATTGAAGCCGTGTCTTGACCCCCTTCCACAGGAAAAGCATCAACAGACTGTGGTTGGAATGTCCGCCCCTTCCAGCCGATGTACCGCCGTCCTGGCCGCGATGATAGCAAGCGCTCCAGGGATACCGATGAGGCCGGCGCCGACCAGGCCGGCGCGCAGGCCGATATGGCTTGCTAGCAGCCCGACCAGGGGCGGATAGGCGATGGAGCCGACCACCGCCGCGCCGGCGAGGCTGCCACTGAGCGCCGCCAGCCGGCGCGGGTAGACGTTGCCGCCGATGGCCATAATCATGGGATAGACCGGGCCGTAGAAAAAGCCGGCCAGCCCGTAGCACAGCGCGGCAAGGGTCAAGAGCGGGATCAGCACAGCGACAATGAGGGCAGTCGAGGCCAGCAGCAGGCACCCCACCGTGAACGCGACATAATCGAAGCGATCGGCCACCCAGTTGGAGACGAGGCGGCCCAGCGACAGACCAAACCAGAAGACGGAGAGCACCGCCGTTGCCGTCGCCAGGGGTACCGGCAGGAGCGCCTTGACCAGCCAGCCGGAGACGGCCATCTCCGCGGCAACGTAGCAGCCGATACCCACCGCCAGCCCGGCAAACGGCAGCAGGGAGCGCTCTGCGCGGCTCAAGGGCTCAGCCGGCTTTTCCGTCAATTCAGTGTGGCGACCGGACGGCATGGCGTTGGCAGCAAGGAAGGTGGCGAGCGCCAAGGCTGCTACCCCCGTCGCCAGCAGGAGGACCCGCCAGTTCAGGCCGAAGGTGACCAACTGGCCGACCAAGGCAGGCGCCACCAGCGCGCCGAGGCCAAAGAAGAGGTGGAGCCGGTTGAGCGCCCCACCGCGTGCCTCCTGGTAGAGGTCGAGGAATAGACCGTTCAGGCCGCCGTCAATCGCGCCGGCACCCCAGTTGACGAACAGCGCAGCAAGCAGGAATACCGCCCATGCCGGAGCCAGCGCCTCGCCGGCCAATCCCAGGCCCATCAGCAATGCCGCGGCAAAGAGCACGCCACGCCGCCCCAGCCGTTCGGCGAGAAACCCTCCACCGAAGGACCCGCCGGCGTAGAGCAAGGCGGAAAGGAGATAGAAGAGGCCGAAACCGGCGTCCGACTGCCGGAAGTCACGCTCGACCGAGCCGATGAGCGACGGCAAGAGCACTGCGTTCCACCCCAGCAGGATGAAGCCGCCGAAACTCAGGAGCGACAGGATATGGCGGCGGACAGGAGCTGGTGTCCTCAATAGCCCCTCAATTGCCCAGGCACGCCACCCCACCGTACTGCACCGGCAGGTCCGTACGAGTTCTCGCCCTGGCCTGGCCTATGCCTCCGCAAACGGAAAGGTGAGACCGAAGCGCTGAGCAGCCTCCTCCAGTGCTTTCCGGTGCGCCTTCCCGACGGGAATACCCGCCTCGGCATACTCCTGCTCGCGTTGCGCTTCCAGCGTCCCCGGCAACACGGCCACGGTGGACGGCGATAGGGGCGTCAATGTATGCACGAGGGAATGGTAGCGATCCATCTCCGCCGTGAGTTGCTCCAGCGGGAGGAAGCGGGTCGGATCGATTGCGATCATCAGCGATCCCTGATTGGCGCCTCGGTAGACCTTCTCGGCTCGCTCTTCCTCTACCGGCACGCCGGCCAGGAAGCCGCCAAGCACCTGGCACACCATCCCCAAGCCGACGTTCCGGACCACCAGCGAGGGCGCCATGGCAAACAGCGCCGGCAGGTTGTTGTCGGAGCCGACGTAAAGGTCGTGCATCGTACCAAAATCGAGCAGGAGCGGCGGCTCGCTGCCGCCGGGGATGCCAAAGCTCATGGGGGAGCCGCCGGCAGCGGCGCGAACCGACTGGCCAGGGTTCAGTTGCAACTGGTGGCCGGAGGTGACATAGGCGATGAGGTCTGCCGCCACTATGATCCGGGAATAGATTCCCGCCGCGCCGAAGTGGCCGTGGTTGCGCGTAAGAGCAACCGCCACGCCGTAACGCCGGGCGGGCTCGATCAGCCAGTGTGCCGCCTCATTGGCCGGGAAGTAGCCGAGGCCGCCATCGCCGTCGAAAGTTGCCGTGGCCTCCCGCTCGGCCACCTGCCGCACCTGCGGGTGGCCGTTGAGTGTGCCATCAGCGATCAAGCGAGCATACGTTGCCGCCTGCCGGGTGCCATGGCTGAAGACGCCGCGCAAATCGTTGGCGACGAGGAGGCCGGCCAGCAAGTTGGCCTTGCTCGCCTCAAGCCCAGCCGCCGTTATGAGCGCCACCACTCCGGCTTGCAAGAGTGCTGCGGGGACGAGGACCGCATCCTCGGGTGGGATATTCATGCAGTGATCTCCTTTCCTCAGGCCGTTCCAGAGTTCCGGGCCGTATCCTACCAGCCCCAGCGCTCCCGCACCGACTCGATTGGGCGCCCGTTCTTTTCGCCAAGCGGCCGCCGTCATGGTCTGTGGATGTAGATTCAGCCGTACAATGTTTTTCTAGGCGATGCGGACAGTCAGGAAAGGATCCCAGCATGCAGTTGCAAACCAAGGGTATTAGCCACGTGGTGCTTCGATCGACGGATATGGCGCGGGCTCACCAGTTCTACACAGAAACGCTTGGCTTCCCGATAGTGATCAAGACCGACGAACTCTTCCTTTTTAGCGCAGGCGGCACGCTGATCGGTATCCGCGACGCCCATGCCCAGACGCCGAGCGGTGATCGCTTCAACCCCTTTCGGGTTGGTTTGGATCACATCGCCCTGGCGGTGGAGGAGAGCGCGCTGGAGGGACTGAAGGCGCAACTGGACGGCGCCGGGGTCCACAACAACGGGATCGAAAATGATACGCTGACCGGCTCGAAGTACATCAGCTTCTATGACCCGGACGGCATCGCCTGGGAGCTGTACTACTTGCCGGCACGATAAGCGAGCGCGCGACCGGCCAACGGGAGATTCGCTATGCCTCTGCACCCCGGCTCGATTGTCCAGGCCCTGCTCGACGCGGCACAGGAGAGACCGGAGCGGCTCGCGCTCCTCTTCGGCGGCGATACCTGGACCTACCGGCGCCTCCTGGACGATGCTAGGGCCTGGGCGTGGGGGCTGCAACGGTGGGGGTTGCGGCCTGAGGACCGGGTCGCCCTCTTCCTCGATAACACGCCAACCTTCGTCGCGGCATATCTGGGCACACATCTGGCGGGTGGTATCACCGTGCTCGTCAACACCCAGTATCGTCAGGTCGAACTACGCCATATTCTCAGCGACGCCGACGCCCGGCTATGCATCACCGACCGCCAGCGCCTGGCGGAACTGTGCCGCGTTGAGCACGAATTGCCGACGCTGGAAGCGGTCATCGTGGCGGGTGAAGCGGAATTGACCGCCGGCGGGCCTGCCGACAACATGCCGCACGTCGTGCGCCTGCGCGCGGAGGAGTTGCTTTCTTCCGGCGCCGGTGGCGACCTTCGCGCGCCCGATCCTGGGGCCACCGCCCTCCTCATCTACACTTCGGGTACTACCGGCCCCTCGAAAGGGGCCATGCTCAGCCACCGCAATATGGCCGCCAACATCGCCGCAATAGTGGAAGCGTGGCGTTGGACAAAGGACGATCGTCTGCTGCTTGCCTTACCCCTTTTTCACGTTCACGGGCTAACCGTCGGTATCAACGGCACCTTGCTCACGGGTGGCACCGTGGATCTGCGCTCACGCTTTGACGCGGCCGATATCTATTCCACGTTGCTACGTGGTGAAACGACCATGTTCTTCGGCGTGCCGACCATGTACACCCGCCTGCTTGCCGAAGCGCATTCCCGCGCCGACCGGCCGCCGCCGCCGCTGCGCCTCTATGTTTCGGGTTCCGGGCCGCTCAGTGTACAGACCTTTGAGGACTTCCAGCAGCACTTCGGCCAGCCCCTTCTGGAACGCTACGGGATGACCGAGACGCTCATGAACCTCAGCAACCCGTATTTTGGTGAGCGCCGCTCCGGCACCGTTGGTCAACCGTTCCCTGGACAGGAAGCGCGCATTGTCGACATCCGCACGCGCGAGCCAATCCTCGACGAGCGCATGGGCGAGATTGAGGTACGCGGGCCGCACGTGTTCAAGGGATACTGGCGCCGCCCCGATGCGACGGCCGCCGCTTTCACGCCTGATGGCTGGTTCTCCACCGGCGACCTCGGCTGGCGGAGCGCCGACGGCTACTACACCATCTCCGGCCGCGCCCGGGAGTTGATTATCAGCGGCGGCTACAACATCTATCCGCGGGAGGTGGAAGAGGCGCTCCAACGTCACCCGGCGGTGGCGGAGGCCGGTGTGCTGGGGTTGGCGGATCAGGACTACGGGGAGCAGGTCGTCGCGGCGGTCGTCGTGCGTCCGGGAACTGCGACACCGAACGATGACCTCGCCACCGAACTGATCGCCCATTGCCGCGATCAACTGGCAAGCTACAAGAAGCCGCGTCGCGTGGTGTTTGTCGACGCGCTGCCCCGCAACGCCCTCGGTAAGGTCCAGAAGCACATTTTGCGTGAATGGGTTGAGCGGTAGACGGGGTCCCGCCTATTGCTCAATGTCTACCGTCCCCGCTTCACCATCGATGACGACCCAGGCGCCGTCGGGGATGCGGCGGGTAGCGTTGCGGGTGCCGATGACCGCCGGCAGGTGATACTCCCGCGCTGTCGTCGCTCCGTGCTGGCCGTAGGAGCCCTCGTCGAGGACCAGGCCGCCGAGCAGCGGGAAGATCGGCGTCCAGGAGGGACCGGCATTGAGGGCAACCAGGACTTCCCCAGGCTGAACCGCCGGCAATACCGTCGTCATCGGCACGATTCGGGCGCGGCCGCGCCGCCGACCGGCGCTGGCGCCGATGCCCCGCAGCGTGGTGGCGCCTTCCGGAGCGCCGGCGGTTACCTCGTCTTTCAACGGCGGTCGCGGGTCGAGTCGCGCCTTCGGTGGGCCCAGGAGCGGGGGCGGCGTGAACTGCCGGTGTGTTTCGGACGCGGCCTTACGGTCAATGATCAAGGTCGCCTGTACCTGCGACGGCTCCCCACGCAGTGCCGTCACGATCTCTTCCACAGAAAGCCAAAAGACATCGTCTTCTTCGGCGATGCTGCCTCGCGGCACCAGTAGGTGCGCGGCGGCGCTAATCGCCGTGCGCAGTTGACCGTAGGTGACTTGATCAATCCAGTAGTTGTGCTCTTCCAGCACGGTCGCCTCCCGGCGGGCGACCGGCAGCCAACGGCGAAACGCAGCGACCTGCGTCGGATCGGAACAGGCGGCGCAGAGCTGTTCCACACGGTTGTCCCGTTCCGCGCGGGCGCGGGCGCGGGCCACTGCCGGCGCCTCGACCATCGGTGACAGATACGGGGCGAGGAGCGCCAGGACCTGACCAGGGTCTTGCCGCCAGGTCAGGCGCTGCAGTGAGGAAGTCGAGCCATAGCCCATGCCCATATGATCGCCGTACAAGACCAGAAAGGCGCCCATCTGCTCGCAGAAGGCGGCGGCGTCCGGGCGTTGCGTGAGTTGCGTCCAGGCATCCGCCGGCCGCGCGGCAACCACGCTCGCCACTGCCGGCGTCGCACTCGCGGTCTGGGCCAGGGCATAGAGGCCGTCAATCAGGCGCGTCAGGAGCGTTTCCTCGCCTTCAACCAACGGCGCCAGCGCCTGTTCGATGGTATTCCACCCGTCGTCGCCGAGGCCCTGCATCGCGATGAAGGCGCCGGCCAGGGGTTGAGCCTCCCGGTCGTGCGCCCAGAGGCACCAATGGATCATCCAGTGGCGGCGGAAGGCGCCGAAGGCGTCTTCGAGATGATCGGCAACCCTGGCCGGCTCGGCGGCGGTCGCATCGAAGGCCGCCAGTCGTGCAATTGCCTGCTTGATCTCCGGCGACCAGTGGTCCCACATGGTCTTCCCTTCGGTGCGCAGTCGGATGGCGAGATCGCCCTTCGCCTTTTCACCGAGCCGGCGACCACCCGCCGGGATTCTAGTTGGCACATGGCCGATATAGCGCCGACCGTGCAGCACCCGCTGCCGCGACGCACCAGGCCAGCAGGAGATCGGCAGCGCATCGACCTGGGCCTGAAAAAAGGCGTCGGAGACGTCTATCTCCAATGGCGTCGGCACGGCATCGCGGTCGTCGTCGTGCAATTGCCAGAGTGTAGTGCGATCGGCATCCTGCTCCCAGGTCAGCGGGAAGTTCCAGGTCCACGACCGGTGCGGCGTCAGCGTTGTGATCGGTCGACTCTGCAACAGCGCGACGTGATCGCCGGCGATCGCCCACTCCAGATCTTGAGGGCCACCGAGGAGCACCTCGCTGACGAGGCCAAACTCCGCCACCCGCCGCAGCCATGGCTCCGGCAAGCAGGCCGCCCGCCGCAGGTCCCCGGCCACGGCGACGCGCCGAATGCCACCCGCCGGGTCAATTTCTACCCGCTCCGCCTTCTCAACGATGCGACGGTCATCGATGCGCTGCGGGGCGTCGCGCAGCAGCCAGGCCGTATCGGTCGCCACACTACCGTCGACGACGCCGGCGCCCAGGCCCCAGGCGGCATCCACGACCACTACCTCACGGTCGGGTCGAACGGGGTCTCGCGTGAAGCAGACGCCGGCACACTCCGCCTCGACCATACGCTGGATGAGCACGGCCATCGCGCCGTCCGCAATCGTCTCCGCTCCATCCATTCCCGCCTCGGCCCGAGCGACAAGAGCATGGGTGCTGAAGAAGGAGCGCCAGCAGGTCAAGATTGCCTCGATGATTGCCGCCTCGCCGGATACGCCCAGCACCGTCTCATATTGCCCGGCGAAACTGACCTTGCCGCCATCCTCGTCGGTAGCTGAGGAGCGAACTGCCATTGCAGCCGGGCCGGTAGCCACCACTGGCAATGCCGTGCGCAAGGCCTCCATGACGGCTGGTGGTATGGTCAGCGAGGACAGCAGGACACTAATAGCCTCCGTAGTGGCGTCGGGCCGGTGTCCCGTACCGGCGGCGCGAAGCTGCTCAGCAATCCGCTTACGAAAAGGGTGCATGGCCAGGCGAAAGGCAGCGGTGGTGACGCACAGGCCGGGCGGGATGGGGAAGCCCGCCGCCAGCAGCGTTCCCAGGGCGGCTGCCTTGCCGCCGACGCGAGCGACGTCGGCCCGGCTTACGGCAGCGAGGGGTAGGACAAGCGCAGTCAATGGGCAACCTCTCTTGGCGCCGCCATCTGGAGCAATGTGCATGGAAACCGTGCCGTCAACGGCCCAGTCCAGTGGCAAGGGTGCAGTTTAACATGGGCTTAATATATGCGAATATGCGGATCGGTGTGGCGCTATCATCAAGTCAGGGGGCGAGTTCGATGGACAAAGATCAGCCGGTATGCCTGTGTATCGGCATTGCCGGTGGGTCGGGCGCCGGCAAGAGCACCTTCACCAGCCTCCTGGTGGGACACCTCGCTGATCTGCAGCCGACGGTGCTGCATCAGGATCGCTATTTCCGCGATTGGTCAGAACTGCCGGAGACGGAGCGGGCGGCGCGCCGCACGGTGAACGCTCCCGAAGGCCTCGCCTGGCCGGCCTTTCTGGAACGGGTCCAGGCGCTGCGTGTCGGAGAGGCGGTGACGGAACCAGCGCCGGGGACGCGGCTGCGGGCGCGCCAGGCCGAGGCGAGCCAGGTGGCTCCTTCCGCTGTCCTCATTATCGAGGGGCTGTTCGCGCTATGGCACCCCGAACTGCGCGCTCTGCTCGACCTGGGTGTGTATCTCGATGTGCCGAATGACGAACGCCTCCTACGTCGGCTGCTGCGCGACGTGACGGAGCGCGGCGGCGACCTTGAGCGGGCGGCCGCCTGGTACCGCCAGGACGTCCTGCCCAACTACTCCGTCTACACCGGCGCTTCCCGCCAGCACGCCGACTTCCTGATCCCCTGGACCCGCCGCAATTCCCTGGCGGTAACGGTGGTTGCCGACTGGATCAGGGGGGAACTGGCTCGGCGACGGGCGACTCGGTAGGCTGCGGCGCAGGATGTGACGGCCGCTCAGGTTCAAGGCGAGACGATTCCCGGCGTCAGTGCTGGGTCTGCCATGTCATGTTCGGCAAAGCCTTTGGCGCGCAGTTGGCAGGCGTCGCATTGCCCGCACGGCATCCCACCGGCACCGGGGTCGTAGCAGGTGACGGTCAGGGAGTAATCCACCCCCAGGTCGAGACCGCGGCTGATGATCTCCGCCTTGCTGAGCGCGATCAGGGGGGTGTGAATGGTCAATTGCTTCCCGCCTGCGACGCCGTCCCTGGTGGCAAGATTCGCCATCGCCTGGTAGGCGGCGATGTATTCCGGCCGGCAGTCCGGGTACCCGCTGTAATCCAGGGCATTGACGCCGAGGAAGATGTCGTTCGCCTCCAGGACTTCCGCCCACGCCAGGGCGAAGGAGAGGAAGATCGTGTTGCGCGCCGGGACGTAGGTGACGGGGATGCCCTCGCCCATCTCGCGCACCGCCCGCGCCTTCGGCACGGCGATGTCACTGGTGAGCGCCGAGCCGCCGAACTGGCGCAGGTCGATCTCGGCGATGACGTGCTGGCTGACGCCGTATACCTCGGCAATTCGTCGGGCTGCGGCGATCTCCACGTCGTGCCGCTGCCCGTAGCGAAAGGTCAGCGCGTACACCGCGAACCCTTGCTGCTGGGCGATGGCGAGCGTGGTCGTCGAATCCAGGCCGCCGCTTAGCAGCACCACGGCGCGTGGTCGAGTCAACATGTGATTATGCACTGTGCAGGGAGTATCCGACCGCCGTGCCCACCAGTCAAGATACGCGGTCCAGGTCCCACGCACGCGGCGTGGTCGCGGCTGACAGCTTAAACTTGCGTTAACGAGTCGCTGCTACTATGAGGCATTGTACGGTGAAATTGCGGCCTTCGTGCGGCATCACGTTTGCGAACGGGGTGAGTAGTGGCGCTCGAACGTGAGATCAAGCTTGGTGCCCCCAGGGAATTTCAGTTGCCCGCCTTCGTAGGGCTGGGGGCCGGCCTGGTAGCGGCGCCGACTGTTGAGCAGTCGCTGGAAACCGTCTACTACGATACGCCCGATTTGCGGCTGGCGCGGTGGGGCTACAGCTTGCGACGCCGTTTGGGCGAAGGGTGGACCCTCAAACGGCCGATGGCAGCGACTGATGCCGTACTCACGCGTGATGAGTTGACCTTCGCCGGCGAGGGAGAACAGCCGCCCGAGGAGGCGTTGCGCCTGCTGCGTGTGTATGCCCGCCGAGCAGCCATCATGCCGATGGCGCGACTCTCCACCGTGCGGCGGCGCGTCCGAATCCAGACGGCAGCAGGGGTGACGGCAGCCGAAGTCGTCGATGACCAGGTGACCGTGCTGGACAACGCCACGCGTTTCCGTCAGGTGGAAGTAGAACTCGGCCCGGCCGCCGACGCCGACCTCCTGGCGAGACTGGTGAGCCGGTTAGACGCTGCCGGCGCCGGTCCATCCGATCCCACACCGAAGCATTTGCGGGCGCTCGGCCCCGGCGCAGATGCGCCACCGGAGGTCGTGCCGGGCGAGTTGCCGCGGAGACCTTCCGCCGGAGACGTGGCGCGACTCGCTATTGCCGGCTCCATCGCCGCGCTCTTTCGGCACGACCTCGGGGCGCGGCTCGGCGATGATCCGGAGGATGTGCACCAGGCCCGGGTGGCGATTCGGCGCCTACGATCCGATCTGCGTACGTTCTCCTCGCTGCTCGATGTGGAGTGGCGAGATGGTCTGCAGGGAGACCTGCGCTGGCTGGCTACGGAACTCGGCGCCGCTCGCGATGCCGATGTCTTGCTTCGGCGTGTGCAGGCGCAGGCTGAGCAACTGCCGCCCGAGGATAGCGAAGCGGCGCAGCGACTGATCGGGCTCGCGCGGGAGGAGGCGGTGCAGGCGCAACGCCAACTCCAGGTTGCGCTCGACGCTGAGCGTTATCTGGACCTGGCCGAGCGGCTGGTGCTCGCGGCGACCGCGCCGCCGTTGCTGCCGGCGGCGACAAAGCGTGCTACCGGTGTTCTTCCCGCCATGGTTGCGCGACCCTGGCGGCGCCTGCGCAGGGCCGTTGAGGCTTTGCCAACCGAACCGACCGACGCCGATCTGCATCGAGTGCGCATCCTGGCCAAGCGTTGCCGATATGCGGCGGAGGCCGTCGTGCCGGTCGTCAAGAGGCGGGCGGCGCGTTTCGCCCGTGCGACGGGCCAGTTGCAAACCGTCCTTGGCGAGCACCAGGACAGTGTTCGACTCCAAGCCTGGCTGCGGACCGCGGGCCGGCCGGCTGACGTGACCCTTGTGGCAGGTGAACTGCTGGCGATGGAGCGAGCCGCCGCCAACGTCCTCAGGACGAACTGGCGAAAAGCCTGGCGGACGCTCGATCGCAAGACCGCACGATCGTGGCTCCCGTGAGTGCGCCCGAGGACCTGATCTATCTGGTCCGGCATGCGCGGGCCGGTGACCGGGAAAGCTGGCGCGGGGACGACCGCCTGCGTCCCCTGACCAAGGGCGGGCGGCGACAGGCGGAGGCGCTTGTCGAGTTGTTGCAGGAGGCGCCGATAACGAGCATCCTCTCCAGTCCGTATCAGCGCTGTCTGGAGACTGTCGCTCCGGTGGCTCGCTACCGGGGCATCCCCGTGGAGACATCAGTGGAACTGGGCGAGGGACCCGATCTTGCTGCCGTCCTGGCGGTGCTTCGCCGGGTAGCGGCCGGCAGCGTTCTGTGTAGCCACGGCGACGTCATCCTGGCTGTCCTGGAGTTCCTTGCTGGGCAGGGGGCCCTGCGCCCGGCGGAGGTGCAGGCCGAGAAGGGCTCGACCTGGGTACTCCAACGGAATAATGGACAGATCACTCACGCCCGCTATGTTCGCGCATCGGTATAGCTGCATCTGGGGACAAACGGTGGGGATGAGGCAAACGAGGTTAAGTGATGCATCTACCAAGTCTGGAGCTGTTCCCCGAGGGCGCCCGGCGAATAAATTCGCGGGCTACGATAAGCAAAGCCGCCCTTCGGCGGCTCAACCAGTTCGCGAAGGCAGACTTCGCTTGATCTAGCCGCGACTTCAGTCGCCAGGCGCCGGCGCAGGAGCAGACGGAAGCGAAGATGTTTGCCGAGTTCGTGCTTAGCCCGGCCGGGCAACAGGTGATGCTGAACGGCGACAAAGCCGGTGACTCCCTCTACTGGCCGGTAGTCTCCGGGGTCAACCCTTTGCCTCCCTTGCCGGCGATTGCATCAATCCCGACAGAAGTCGTGGATCCCTATGTCTGGGGACCAAAGGAGGCCGAGATCAAACAGTGGTTCAACCAGCAGATCGCGCAATAGCGGCCCAGGAACTGCAATTGCCCCACCATCCGGCGTGGCAATTCGGTGTGTTAACAGCCGTCCCGGCACGCCTTGGCTGGCCGGCACTCTGGCTTGGCCTGGGACTACTGCTCGTTTTCCCGACAGTCGCCTTCCTGGCGCTGGCCTTCTCGCCCCGGTTATTCGATCAGGGGCCGCAGTGGTTCACGCTCTCCAGTTTCGCCTTTGTTTTCCAGGGTGCAGCTATGCACGGACTGCTGGACTACCTGCTGTTGGGCTGCAGCACCGCCCTCCTGGCACTCGGCTGTGCCCTGGTCCTGGCCCTGATCCTCCAACGCACGACGGTTGCAGGCAAAGGTATCTGGAGCATTTGCATCTGGGCGCTGCTGCTTATGCCGTCCTACGTCTACGTCCTGGGCTGGGAGAGTCTGGTTCAGCAGGATGGCGTCCTCCAACAGCTTGGCATCTACGTCCCCTTCCTGCAGCGGCTCATCCTTGGTCCGGCCGGTGTGATCTGGATCCTGGCGATCAAGGGGATGCCGTTCGGCTTTCTCGTCGTCTCCGTTGCTTTTGCCGGACTAGGTCGGGAGTTTGAGGATGCCGCTCGCGTCCATGGCGCGGGCCGCCTGGCTGCCCTGGGCGTGGTCATCCCTATTCTGGCGCCAGCGCTCTAGTCGGCGGTGGCGATCGTCTTTGCCGAGTCGATCAGCGACTTCGGTGTGGCCTCCACCCTGGCGGCAACGGCGCACTTCCCGCTGGCAACCTAAACGCTGTACCAGGCCATCGCCAATATGCCCATTGAGTTTCCAGTGGCGTCTGCAGTCGGTTGGTTCTTGATCGCTGCGGCCGGCGGCGCTCTCTTCGTGCAGTACCGGTCCCTCAAAGGCCGTTCCTACGCCGTGCTCAGCGGCCGGACGCGACCGGCCATCCCTCGGCACCTGACATCGCGCGGCCAGGCCGGGGTCCTGACGGGATTGACGATCTTCTTTCTTGTGGCGCTCGGGGCGGTGAGCGCCTCCTTCTTGCAAGGCTTCGACAGTACCTTTACCGGCGATCAACTGACGCTCAACAACTACCGGCACGCGTTGACGAGCAGTGACCTGCGCGCGCCGTTACTGCTCTCCTTCAAGCTAGCAGCATTGGGGGCGACATGCGCCATTATCTTGGGCACGATCGTTGGGCGGCTACTGGCGCGGCCCGGCGAAGCAGGGGCGACGGCACTGCACATCACCCACGACCAGGCGGAAGCCTTTACCCTGGCCGATGTTGTGGGCGTCCTGAACCGCGGCCGCCTGGTGCAACTGGGCGCGCCGGAGACCATCTATGCCGCGCCTGCTACCCCATTTGTCGCCAGGCTGACCGGCCTGGCCGGCGAGTTGCCGCGCACCGTGCTCGCGAGCGACGAGGCGGGCATGGCGCGCGTGGTCAATAATGGGGTCACGTTACTCGCCCGGCGCGGGGAGCAACTACCGGCGGGCGCCGCGGCGCGAGTGCTGTTACGACCGGCGGCAGTTCTGCTGCTCGCTGAAAAGGCTGGGACGCCCCAATTGCGGGCCCGGGTGCGCGATGCGGCTTTCGTCGGGCGCGGCTACGAGCACGTGGTTGAGTTGCCCGACGGCACTAGACTGACCGGCGTCTTCGCCGACACCCGCTTCGACCGTGGTCAGCCGGTTGGCGTCCAGTTGGATCCCCGCCGGTGCATGGTGTTTGGCGAACCAGCGTGTGCTGAATCGGCGCATTAGCCATTGCTGGAGCGCCTGATACCACCCTGCCCTGCGCTTGAAGCGCGACCACCCGCCCGCAACGCTGGCACTGTCCGATCCAGTGGCCGTACCAGTGAGGACGGACATATACTGCTGGTCATCCCAGAACTTGCCGCCAAAGTTGACCATCCAAATTTCGTGGAAGGCCTGATCGTGCGTCGGCCAGAAGCCGAGCTGGGTGATCGTGCCGCTGCTGCTCGTCTTGGTAAGCTGCTGCGTCCAATCCAGGAGGTCTTGCGTGGCCTGCGGTGGCTTGTCCGGGTTGGCGCCCGATTGCCTTGCCGCATCGATATTGATGTAGAGCATGCGGCAATCGGTGTTGAACGGCAAGGCCTATTGCTTGCCTGGTTCGTCGTGGCCGGCGAGGTAGAGCACGGTCAGCCGTTGGGCGGGACGTTTGGCCCCTTCTGGTTCTTCCGGAGCCATCTGACGGAAGCCCGTGCCTGGTTGGCAGCAACTGCCGGCCCTGCCGGGAGGCGAGCAGCCGACGGTAGCGCGAGCGCTGTGTCTGTTCTGCGCCGCCGATCTGGCACTGGGTCAGGGCGACCACGTGGCGCAGCGCTATGCGGAGGAATCTCTGGCGCTCTGGCAGCGCTTTCGAGACGACCGGCAGATGGCGGCGTCGCTGAATCTCTGGTCCGGACCCGGCGGCGGCAAAGGTGGCCACTGCGTGGCCGGCATGCCCGAGCTTGCCCGTTGGCCGCTGGGGCGACGGTGGCCCGGAGACTGCCGTGCCCACGCCGGGTCATGGGGAGTGGGAGCTGGCCGCCCGCTTCGGTGCGCTTGCCGGGCGTATACGGTACTCTTTACCGATCTGGACCGCGCATCGCGTGCAGCGAGTTCGAAAGGGGGGTCGCGCTCAATGGACGCGCCGGCGGCCTACCTGCACTGGGGCTTCATTCTGCTCTCCGTCCCGAATCTCCTGCTCATCGGCGTCATGCTCCTGCTCTTCGCCATCGCCCTCGTGGCGCCCTTCCCGGGCGGCCGGAGAGACGGACGATCATGAACGATTCGGCGCCGTCCAACGAAGGGTCAGGCAACTGGACGCTGGGAGTTCGCCACTGGTTGGAACGCCGCTTGCCGCTGGAGCACCTGCTGCCGGAGCGCCAGCCCTCCTACGTGGGGTCCTGGGTCTACGTTTTCGGCGTTATCACGCTGGCGGCGCTAGTCTGGATCATCGTGAGCGGCAGCATCCTCGCCTTCTTCGGGCCACGGTGGTGGCACGTCTCCGGAGCGGGGCGGTTCTTTAATAGCCTCCATTTCTGGAGCGTCGAGGTATTCTTCGTGTTCATGGTGCTGCATCTGTGGGGCCAGTACTTCGCGGCCGGCTGGCGGGAAGGCCGGGCGCCCACCTGGATGGTCGGCGCCGTGACCTTCCTCGTGAGCATCCTGGCGGCGTTCACCGGCTACCTCTCCCAGCAGAACTTTGACGCCCAGTGGATCGCGATCAACGCCAAGGACGCGATCAACGCCACGGGCGCCGGCGGCTTCTTCAACGTCCTCAACGTCGGTCAGATGTACGGGCTGCACGTGCTGCTGCTTCCCCTGGCCGTCATCCTCCTGGTAGCGGCTCATCTCATCCAGGTCAGGATGCGCGGCGTCGTGCGCCCGATCCAGCGTCGGCAGGGGCAGTGAGCATGCGCACGAACGCCATCCCACTCGCCACCCGCGACACCAGCCGCACTGTTTCCTATGATCTGGTCAAAGAGTTCACGCTGGCCCTGGTCGGCACGCTGGTCCTGGTGCTGCTGTTGGCGGCGGTCCTGTCTTCCCCGGATCTCCCGGCCGAGACGATCCAGCGTTGGGCCCAACAGCAGCCGGTCGACCTGGTCACGACGGCGGTCGGCGAACTCGCCGGCAGCACAACGAGCACACAGTACGGGCCGCCGTACAACGACGGGTCCGCTTCCATCCAGGGCATCGGTTTCTTCTCGCCCCAGGCCTGGGCCGGTGTCCACGAAACGCTGGACGCGGCCCAGCGTTTCGTGTTGCAGCCGCTCACCCAGGCGAGTGTGGGCAATCCCGCCCTGGCGGCTGCCCTATCCCAATACCGGGCGGCGGACGTCAAGCAGCAGCACGCCTGGCTTGACGCCTACAGCAAGGCGTTGGCGGACGGCAAGGAGGCAGACGGCAAGGTCATCGTGGCAGCCGGCGCCTACGGACCGCTGCCGGCCATGCTGGCAAGCCTGCTGGATCTCGCCCGTGCCGGTGGGCTGGACGGCGCGCTGCTCACCACTGGGGGCTTCTACCAGACCGA
>JBPCLN010000051.1:0-11165 GCA_051003235.1 Chloroflexota bacterium
TCCATACGTCGCCAGGTGACGACTGCACTGTCAAGCGGCTCCGTGATCCGCTTTGCTCCACTCATGACGAGCGCCTCCTGGCTCATCCCGGGAATCGTCTTCGCCGGCAGTTCCGTCACTTCGTACCAGTCGTTCTGCTCCACCAGGCGCCGCCGCAGCGCCTTCGCCGATTCTGACGAACCGAGGCTGGCCGGCACGATGAGCGAGATGAGCCCATGGAAAGGAAGGATCTCCTGATACTGGCTGAAGAGCTCGGCGGCCGTATTCGGTGTCCATCCGTGGCCGTACGGAGGCGGGTTGCCGAGAACGATGTTTGGTCGCGCGTGGGGAAACGTGGCTTGGCGGACATCTCCCGTGGTGATACGCCAGTCCGGGCCGGCAGGCGCGCCGAGCGCCAGGTCAAGGGCAATGCGGGTCGCGTCCGCCATAGCCGCGGCCTGATCGTTGCCGGCCAGGTGTTGCGTCAGATAGTCCCGCAGGGCGCGAAGCGATAGGTCGGGAACGAGCGCTCGGAGCCGATCCAACGCCGCGACCAGGATGGTTCCCGTTCCGCAGGTGCCGTCCCATACGCGCCGCTCCTGGGTAGGAATGATTTCAAACGGCAGGGACGAAACCATGTGCCAAGCGATGTGCCGGGGCGTCGGATAGAGCTTCCAGGCGCGTTGAATGTCGCCGCTGATGGCGTGACCTTGCACAATCTGGCTCAGGATGCCGCCGTCCGCGGCTCCCAGATGAACCGTTCCCAGCGCCGTCGCCACAACCGACGCCAGCAGGATTGCGTGCTCCTGGCTGATGTCGGTGATCTCGGTGTCACGCGTGGGATAGTGCTGTGCGCCGCGGAGGATTGCCTCGGGATCCAGCCGATTGCCTGCGTCGATCCACCGCTTGTCCCAGAGGATGCGGACGCCGATGAGGCGCAGCAGCCAGCGCGAATGTCCCGCCGAAAGCTGCTGAGCATCGGGCAGCGCTCGTCGCGCCGCCTTGAACACGTCCGTTAGCGCGGTCGCCAATCGTCGCTCAGTGGGGCGGTATGCCCACTCCAGAAAGGCATTTGGCTTCGGGTCAACTTCATACAGGGCCATTTGGCGCCATTGCCGTTTGTTGCGCGCCACCGCTTGCCGCCCGGCCTTATACATGTGATTGGCGAGTATCGTTTCCAGCCTCGGATATGGGACGCTTTCCGCCACGAGGCGCGGCGCGGCGGACGGATCTTCCGTAGAGAGCGTTTCCCAGAGATCGCATCCCTGAGCGGTCGCAATGATGGCATATGGCGCCCAGAGAAGATCGCGGAGGGGCAACAGATAGTCCTGCGTACGCCGACTTTCAACCAGCCACCGCACCGCCACTGCCGACGTTGATTGATCGTGCGGCTCGGCGTAGAAGGTTACGACATCGGCCGGCGCGGCCTCCGCGTCCGGGCGCGCGTCTGGAGCAAACGGATAGTCTGTTTCGATGGATTCGTTCGTGTAGCCAATCTCGCGGAGCGCGCTTCGAATGGCCTTGGACGGCTCTTTCGGAAGACGACTGTCAGACACCGCCGCCACCCCCTTGCGTCATACCTAATATATGGTGTCTACGCGAGGGAGGCAACCGTGCTGCCTTAGCCGGAGCCTTGTCGCCTCCCTTCAGCACGGCGTCCGCGCGATCACGCCGCCTACTGATGGTACGCTGCTCCAGCAAGCGGAAGGAGATCGTGCGTTGTTCGCGGCATGGGCCCACTTCGTCTATCGCCACCGCTGGCTGACCCTAGTCGGGTCGCTGCTGCTGCTGGTAGTTTCCGGCGTCCTGCTGATCCAGGGCGGCGTCCTCATCAGCGCCCAGCCAAAGGGCACCCAGGCCGACCAGGCGCTGACGTTGCTCCAGAACGAACTGCCCAGCACCAGTGGCTCCTCCTTTACTGTCGTCTTCGGCAGCTCGACGCTACTGGCCACGGACCCCGGGTTTGCGCGCGCGGTGCAGGCGACGCTGGCGGGTCTCCATGCCGACCCGCGCGTCAAGGCGATTCAGACGCCCTACGACAGCACGCCGCCGACCGCGGCCTGGCTCTCGGGAGACGGCCACCACGCCCTCGCCGTCGTCAGCCTGAAAGACAATTTCGATACCGCCCGCAGCTACTATGAAGCGATTCGCGCCCGTATTCACTCCGACCAGTTGACCGTGGAGGCGACCGACAGCCTCGCCATCAGCGCCGACTTCGACCGCTATCTCGCCACCGACTTGCAGCGGGCGGAACGGGTGTCGTTGCCGCTGGCGCTGCTGCTCTTGCTCCTGGTATTCGGCACGGTCGTGGCCGCCCTCCTGCCGCTCGGCGTCGGACTCTGCGCCGTTCTGGGTGGAATCGCCGGCATTTACCTGCTGACACGGGTGACGGACATGACGCCCTATGCGCTGAACGTGGTCACAATCATCGGCCTGGGGGTCGCTATCGACTACTCGCTTTTCATCGTCAATCGCTTCCGCGAAGAGTTACAGCGCGGGCTGAGTGTGCCCGAAGCGCTGGCCACCAGCATGGCGACCGCCGGGCGGGCCATCACCTTCTCCGGCATCACCGTCGCCATCGGTCTCTCCGGCTTGCTCTTTTACCCCAACTCCTACCTATCGTCGATGGGCCTGGGCGGAGCCGCCGTCGTCGGCTTCGCCGTCTTCTACGCCCTCACCCTGCTGCCGGCCCTGCTGGCGCTGCTGGGCCCGCGCGTCAACCGCTGGCGACTGCCGTTGCCCCAGACGAGCGCCCACGCCGGCGGCGGTTTCTGGCGCCGGATCGCCACGACCGTGATGCGCCACCCCTGGTGGGCCCTGCTGCCGACGCTGCTCTTTATCCTCCTCGCCGCCTCGCCCACCCTGAAGATCCGCCTCGCCAACGGCGACGTCACCTCGCTGCCGCCGGATGCGGAGTCCCGCCTGGGCTACGACCTGCTGACCAGCCAGTTTCCGGGCCGGAACCAGAACCAGTATTCCGTGCTGCTCTACTCCCCCGACGGCCAACCGCAGACCGCCGCCCGCGTCGGCGCGCTCTACGACCTCAGCCGCCAAATCGCCGCGCTACCGCACGTCCTGGCGGTCCAGGGCGTGGTGAACCTCGACCCCACGCTCAGCCGCGCCCAGTACCAGGCGCTCTACGGTGGTCCCCGCGCGGCCCTGCCGGCGCCGATGCAGGAAGCGCTTCGGCAAACCGTCGGCGCCCACATCGCCGTACTCTCCGTGCTGAGCGACAGCCCGACCGCCAGCGATGAGGCCCGGAATCTCTTGCGTCGCATCCGCACCCTGGCGGCGCCGGCCGGCAGCGAGATTCTCGTGACCGGGGCGACCGCTTTCGACGTCGACACCATCCAGTTCATCGTCCAGCACACCCCGGCGACGATCGCCTTCGTCATCATCGTCACCTACCTGCTGCTCTTCCTGCTCACCGGTTCCGTTGTCCTGCCGCTGAAAGCAGTGGTCGTGAATCTGCTCTCCATTTCCGCCTCCTTCGGCGCGATGGTCTGGATCTTTCAGGAAGGCCATCTCAGCGCCCAACTGCACTTCACGCCCGCCCCCCTTGACCCCACCCTGCCTGTGCTGCTGTTCTGCATCATGTTCGGCCTGGCGATGGACTACGAAGTGTTCCTGGTGACGCGCATTCAGGAGGAATACCGGCGCAGCGGTAATAACCGGGAGGCGGTGGCCTGGGGTCTGGAACGCAGCGGTCGCCTGGTGACGGGCGCGGCGGCGATTATGCTGGCCGTCTTCCTTGCCTTCGCCCTCGCCCAGATTGTGATCATCAAAGCGATCGGGCTGGGTCTGGCGATCGCGGTGCTGATCGACGCCACGCTGATCCGGGCCCTAGTGGTGCCGGCGATGATGCGCCTGCTCGGCAACCTCAACTGGTGGGCGCCGCGGCCATTGGCGCGTTTCCAGCAGGCCCTGCACCTGGATGAAGCCGGCCCGCCGGCGGAGACCCCCATCCCCGCCCAGAGCTAAGTAGTGATCTACTCAGGCCGGTGCTCTTGCCTCGAGCGCGCCTGACGAAAACGTACCGGGAGTTCCTTGATGCCCCACATCGGCGCGTAGTCCCAACACAGGCACACATTCCCCCTTTGAGATCGCCGGTAAGAGCGCCGATCGTCGCTAATTCTGCACTGTGCCCCCGCCCCTTCCAACCGATGCCACAGTTGCATCACTCCCTGGCGTCGCTGCCGACATGGCACCAAGGCCACGGCGTATGATGCCGCTCTGGCATAGTAGTTGGCCCTCGCCACTAGCAACTGCTGTCCGGTCCAGCTACGATGCCGTAGTGGCAATATCAGCGGGATGGAGGGCAACGTGGCGACGTTCGGGGAACAACTGGCGGCGGTACGGCAACGGCTGGGGCTTTCGCAGCATGCCCTGGCCAAAGCCGCCGGTGTGGATGCGAGCTACGTCAACCGTTTGGAGCGCGGCGAGCGGCAGGCGCCCGATATTGCCCTGATCCGCACCTTCGCCACCGTTCTGGGGCTGGACGCGGCGCAGACCGATGCCCTCGTCGTGGCCGGTGGCGGCCTCCCAGTGGCCCTAGAACGCCTGGGACCGCTTGATCCCACTCTCCTGTTGCTGGCGGACGTTTTAGGCGACCCCAGCATCCCCCAGGAAGAGTCCGCGAACCTGCGCCAGATCATCGCCTTGCTCGTCCAGCGCTGGCGACCGGCAGTCGTTGCGAATCGGTAATGGAATTGGCATACGCCGCCGCGTATCAGTGGTTTGGGCGGTTGGAGTGGTGGGCCGACCCGGAGCAGTCGGAATCGTTGCGGATTAGCAGTGACCCGGCGACGATGGCTGCAAACCCAGCAGGCCGCGCCGCAAGCAATCACTGCACATTGGCAAGCATCACAGTCGGCTAGAGGAGGGGACCAGTGAGCGAACACGACGGATACCGGCTGAGCGTGCGCTTCGGCGAGGAGATCCTTGCCCGCGGCCACACCGCCATTCCCAATCTCGTCCTCAACTACTATGTGCCGCTCGGCCTGACCGGATCCGAGCTGCTTTTCACCATCCATGTCTGGCAGCACTGGTGGTCGGACCGCGACCCTTATCCCTCCCTGCGGACCATCGCCACCCGCATGGGCATCTCCCTCCGGCAGGCCAAGCGTTATGTCGAATCACTGGAGCACAAGGGCTTCCTGCGCGTCGTCGAACGCTTCCTGCCCGACGGCAGTCAGACCACCAATGAGTTCGACTACTCGCCGCTGATCCGCGCCGTCGTTGACGCCGCTCGGGCCGGGGGCGCGCTCGATCCCAGCGCCGCCCCCGCTATCGTGCGCCGCTCCCGCTCCCGTCTCACCCCCGGTGACGGTTCCGTCACTCCCCCCCCGGACACCACGGTCACCCCCACCGATGCCGGCGTCGTCACCCCGGCCGGAGCCATGCCTGCCACCGCCCCCCGGTCGGCTACGTCACCCAAAGAAGACGCTGTTCATGCACACGCAGTCCAAACAGATGGAGGGACGGCCGGCAACGAGGAGCCGTTAGCGGAATTGTTGGACCTCTTTGTCACAGTTGCCGATCGGGTGGCAACGGCGGAGGAACACCTTGTACTCGCCCAGAGTCTTGCCGATGCCGCGCCGCTTGCCGCCCGGGCCACGCCACCGGCAAGCGGCGAAGAGTGGGTGGCGGCCGCGCTAGTCGAGCTCGCTGAGCAGAACGGCGCCGTTGATCTGGCCGACCTGGCCGGTGTCCTGGCGCGCTTTGCGGCGGTGGACATCGTTCCCCCGCCTGCCGCCCCCATGCCCAGGAGCAAGGCGGCACCCGTCCGGCAAGCGACGTCGCCGGTCCACCGGCCCGTCCCCGAGTCTGCGCCGGTGGGGCTGGTCGGTGTGTGGCACGCCACCCTCGACGACTTGCGCGAGCAGATAGTGCCGGCGAACTTCTCCCGCTGGCTGGCACGCACCCGCCTCGTCAGCCAGAGTGCCGGGCAAGCGGTTGTGGGTGTGCCCGATCAAGTGAGCGCCGAACAACTGGCGCGCCGCTTCGATCCAATCGTCCGCCGCGCCCTGGCCGACGCCTGCGGCGAAGCGGTGACGGTGCGCTACGAGGTGCTGGCGTCATAACGCCGGCAGTGGCCTCGTTCGCCTCGGCAACAAAGCCGCGCTTCAGCCGTCCACATGGCCAGGGCCGTTCTGCTGCTGCTTGGGTGGGTGGGCGGCGTTCCCGTGCAACCGTTGTTCCAGTGCGGAGCGCAGTTGGGGTCCCGAAATTTGCTCCAGCACCCGTTGTACCTGGCTGCGGAGTTGCGCCCGCTTTACCGGCAAGGCGGTGCGCGTAGCCGTAGCGCGCTGGGCGGTCAGCGCCCTGGTGGGCGCGCTCACCGTCGCCACACCCGGAAAAGCGAGCAGGCCGTCCGTGTTTCCGAGGAGCGTCTGGCCGGAGAGCGCCGCGAGCAGATAGATCGTCGCCTTACCGCCCGTGTTATCCGAGGCGCTGACAGCGGTGGCGGGCAGGGTCTGCGTTCGTGTCACCGAGCCGTCGGCGGGGATGGCGTAGAGCGTGTAGCCCGTCTGCCCGCCGGGCGCGACCCAGGTCAGAGTGGCGATTGGCGTCTGCCGTAGCGTGATCGTGAAGATCGTCGGCACACCCGACGCCGAACGCAAGCTCGGCAGGTAGCCGAGGAAATCGGACACGCCCAGCACCGCCCCCGATGCATCGACGGGCAGCGTCGCGTACAGATCATGTGACGGGAGGGGCGAGGTGTCCGTGGAGCCGGACGCCGTCGCCGGCAGTGCCCCGCCGGTGGGCAGGAGCACCTCGCCACCAGGGGTGAAGCGCAGCACTCCGTAGCCGGCCTGGATACCGAGCATCGACCAGACCAGCGACACCATCCCCGGCGCTCCCGCCGTCAGCGCGAGGTTGGCGCCGCCCACCGTGGCGTTGCACGGCGTCGCCCCGGCAGATGTGACCGGCCCGCAGGTGAACCCCGCGTAGTTCACGTTCGCCACGCTGCTGCCGGTGATCGCCTCGCCCGTGCCGCCGGCGTTTCCGGCGACCGTTGGGCCTGACGAGCTATTCCAATAGCTCATCCGTGCATCGATCGTCCCGCCATTGTTCGTGATGCCGCTTCCAGAGGGACCGTTCTCGAAGTTGGACGACGTGGCGATGACGTTAGCCGCGGCCTCGACGTCCAACCCGGTTCAGGAGTTCCGAAGAAAAGATACGTGGTCGAAGGTGGTGTTGGCGGCGGTATAGAGGCCGTGGCCGTAGGCACCGCCGTACTGGATCGGATAAGTCCCACGGTTCGTCTCCCTTCCCACAACCACCTCGGTCCGTCACCGCAGCCTCTGCAAGTAGCCGTCGTACGAGAACGCTCAAAACAAGCGACGGTCGCCTGAATACAACCGGCCGGCGACGCCCGGAGTATCGCAGTGCGCTACAAGCGTGTCAAGCGCTTTGCCGCACGGGTGTGGGAGTGTTACGGGGAGGGCGCGATACGGGTGCCATGCGCGTGCTTCTGTACCTTCACCCATGCAATGCTACGTCTCTGCTTTGCGGGATTGACCAATGTCCCGCCAGGATCGAGGATGTAGCATGCTACTGTGGGGTGAGCGCGTCAATCCTCAATCAAGTGCGCCACAAGTTGTCGTTCCGTCTGGTTGCTCTGGGGCGCCTGACGAGGCATGACCGTGCTGGCGACCTCGGGGTGATGGTGCGGAGGGAAGATCAGGGCGTATGCAATACGCCCCTACGGGCGCTGCGGTGTTGGTTTGCGCCCAAGGCGAGCGCGTCACCGCGTGTAGGGGCGAATTGCCTACGCCCTGCTTGCGCCCGAAGCTGCAACTAGCGGGGGGAGCAGGTGCCCGTGCCGCTTGAGGAGAACGGCGGCATAGGCCTTCTGCAGGACGAGCAGGTCCGCTGCTTGCAACAGTTGGTCGAGTTCCCGCCGGTTGTCGGCAGGGAGTGTTCCCTCGTGGCGCAACGCTCGCAAGTCGGCCAGTCGCGCGTACTGGTCTTCAGGGAAGGTAGCGCGCGTGATCTGCCAGAGTTCGTCGTCACTGAGCGCCTCCAGCGCCTGAAGGGCGTCGCGGGTGGCGGCCGGGAGGTCATCGGGCAGGGGTGGGAGGGTGGACGAGAGCGTGCGCACGGTCGATTCCATCCTGGCTTCATGGTAGCGCGGCCCTGGTTATCCCGGTTAGGGTCGCTTGAAGGTCACCTTAATCGATGACTGCACCCCTGCCTCGGCAATGAAGCCGAGCTTGCCTTTGGCGCTGAAGCCGAGCGACACGTCGATCGCGTCCATCCGGTAACCGCCGGGCAAATCTTCCAGGCGGGAGGTGATGATCTGCGTCACTTTGTCGATGGTGTCACTCCAGTCCTGGCGGACATCCTCGACCCGGCGGCCAAGCATGTCGCCCAGGCCGAAGTGTTCTTCCGCCGTGCCGGGGAGGGGCCGCTCGGCGCTGATAAAGTAGACGACCGGCGAGGGCAGGCGGGCGATTTCACCCTGCTCAGGATTGCTCATAGATACAACTCCATATCCATCAACTGCATCGCCTGAAAGGCGTGCTGGGCGACGCCTTCGGTGTGTCCGGCTTGATCGGTGACCGCACCAATATAGATGCCGACCACGGGCTGCTTCCCGGTCGCGGGATTCGAGGTCGTCAGGTCCTGGACCAGGGCGCCGGAGTCGCCGCCCCGGCCGTAATCGGCCAGCATGATGCGCGCGGGAAGCAGCGTCGAGCTGAAAATCCCCCGTGTGTCCGTGACGAGCGTCACCCAGGTCTGGTGCGGACCGGAGGCGGCGCCGACGAACTCGACGGCGGACCAGGGGGCGATGAGCGCCGTTGCCGTCAGGTTGCTCCATCATAGCGCAGGAAACGCCGGGCGTGTATGCTCTCCGTCCGTGCTCCGGCAATCGAGAGGCCAGCGATGCCAACGCCCCGTCCGAATATCCTGCTGGTCTTCACGGACCAGGAGACGGCGGCCGCCGCCCGGCCGGCGGCGCACACGCCCCACTGGGATCGGCTGGCCGCCCGGTCCGTGACTTTCTCGCGGGCTCTCTGCACGTCGCCGCAGTGCTCGCCCTCCCGTGCCTCGCTCCTGACCGGCCTCTACCCGCACCAGACCGGCGTGGAGACCAATCTCGATGCCGTCTACGCCCGCGAACTGCCGCCGGACATCCCCACCTTCGGCAGCCGGTTGCGGGCAGCCGGGTATGCCACGGCTTACTTCGGCAAATGGCACCTCTCCGACGCCGGACCCGGCCGCCATGGCTTCGACACGGTTGGACCGCTCCACGACGACACCGCCATCTCCGGCGCCGCGGCCGCCTGGCTCGCCGGCCGCCCGACCGCACCCTGGTGTGCGGCCGTCTCCTTCTATAATCCGCACGATATCTACCGCTTGAGCCGGGACCGGTCCTACCCAATCAGGGCCGACGCGACCTTGCCGGCGAATGGCCGGGACGACCTTTCCACCAAGCCGCCGCCGCAACGCTGGTTCCTGACCGAAGATCAAGGCCGCCCCTTCGCCCAGGCAACCGACGACGACTGGCGGCGCTACCGCAGTGCCTACGCCGACTTGCTGGAGCGGGTCGACGCCAACCTCGGGACGGTGCTGGCGGGGCTGGATCGTAGCGGCGGCCAGGACCAGACGCTGGTGATCGTCACCTCCGACCACGGCGACCTGGCCGGCGCGCACGGCCTGCCCTTCAAAGGGCCCTGTCTGTATGACGAGTTGCTGCACGTCCCGCTGCTCCTCGCCTGGCCGGGGCAGCCCGCCGGTCGCCGCCCGGCGTTGGTGAGCCTGCTCGATCTGGTCCCGACCATGCTGGACGCCGCCGGCATCGCAGCGGACCTGACGCTGCCGGGACGTTCGCTGCGCCCGTTACTGCAGGGCGATGCCGTGGACTGGCCGGACTGGGCGGTGGTCGAATACCTTTCCAAGCAGCGCCATGCCAACCCACTGCGCGGTTTACGCCGCGGCCACTGGCAGTACAACCGTTACCTCTGGGGCGGCGAGGAGCTGTACGACCTGGCCACCGACACCGGCGAACTGCACAACCTGGCCGGTCAACCGGCCTACGCCGCGGAGCGCGACCGCCTCCGCGCGGAGCTGGAACGCTGGCGTGCTGCCACCGGCGACACGCGCTGGGAAGCGGAACGCGAGCAAGGGCGACCGGCTTGAGGGCCGTCAGGCTTGTCCGAGGAGCTGGTCGCCGTCCAGGGTGAGGTCCGCGAAAACCGTTGATGCCAGCCGTTGACCGCGCGTCAGGGTGGCGATCTCACGGTAACCGCTGGGCTCCGGTGTGGTATGCCGCTCGATCGCGCCGGCCTCCAGGTTGACCAGCCAGCTTTCGCCGATCTCCGCCCGCGCATAGCGCGGCAGCTTCGCCCGTCGATCGGCCAGGAACAAGCTATCGCCCACTTCAATCAAGAGGAGTACGTCGGCGGGAAGCGGATGGGCGGTGGTATAGCAGTCGGCGCGCGGCTGCAGCACGGCGATATCCGGCTCCGGCTCCGTGTCGTCGGACAGTTGCACCGGATTCTGCACGGCAACGACCGCCCGGTCGCCAAGTGTCCGGATCAAAAAGCGGTTCAAGCGGTTCACGGTACCGGCGTGGAGACTGCCGACCGCGCTCATAGACACAATCTCCCCGTCGATCAGTTCGACCCGGTCGTCTGCGGTGAGAATCCCTACCTCACCCATACGATGATAGTCGGCTACGCTAAAGCGGACGCGGGTCAGTTCGGCTGTCACGAATCACCTCCTGCCATCGATCAGACCTCAGCAAAGTGTAGCAGGGGTACGCCGGCGTCTCTCCTGTTACGGCGCTCCATATGGATATCCTTAGGGCTCGTCAAGCAATAACTGACACAACGTGTGGGTGGGGGGAGATGGTGTAATTCCACTCGCCGTGGAAGGTGTGGCGCTCCAGGTGGAGCGTGTCCATCTGGGCATCGGTCACCTTGACGCCGGCCGGGTAGGGAGTGGCGTCGAGGTAACTCTCTACCGTCAAGCCGGTGGTCGTGGTCGTGGCGGCGATCAACCGGAGGAGCACCGCGTAGCTGACAAGCGGCTGGCCGCGCCAGTTCTGGCTGATGCAGGCGAAGAGGCGATGCTCAATCTTGTTCCATTTGCTCGTGCCGGGCGGATAATGGCAGACAGTGATGGCCAGTCCGGTCTCGTCGGCCAGGTGCTGCAGCTCCCACTTCCAGAGCCGG